>NZ_JBHVHQ010000470.1:0-6599 GCF_042800135.1 Streptomyces sp. NPDC057654
GGTCGGCGGAGCGTGAGACCCTTGACGGGTACCTGATTCCCGATCGAAAGCTTGGCCAGTGACCGCCACGGACCGCTCCATCGAGCTCATCCAGGCCGCCGCGCAGGCGGCCGCCGACAAGCTCGCGCACGACATCATCGCGTACGACGTCAGCGACGTACTGTCGATCACCGACGCCTTCCTGCTGGCCTCGGCGCCCAACGACCGCCAGGTCAAGTCGATCGTCGACGAGATCGAGGAGCGGCTGAACAAGGAGCTCGGCGCCAAGCCGGTGCGCCGTGAGGGCGACCGCGAGGCCCGCTGGGTGCTCCTCGACTACGTCGACATCGTCGTGCACGTACAGCACAGCGAGGAGCGCGTCTTCTACGCCCTTGAGCGGCTGTGGAAGGACTGCCCGCAGCTCGAACTGCCCGCCGACGCCGTCGCGACCGCCGGCAAGGCCGAGGAGCACGCCAAGACGCTCGCCGCGGAGGTCGACCTGGACGGTGAGCTGAGCTGAACGGCACCAAGGGCGGCCGGGGCCGCCGCATCGTCCTGTGGCGGCACGGCCAGACCCTGTGGAACCTGGAACGCCGCTTCCAGGGCACCACGGACATCGAGCTGACCGGGACGGGCGTCGAGCAGGCCCGCCGCTCCGCCCGGCTGCTGGCCGCGCTGCGCCCGGACGCGATCATCGCCTCCGACCTGCGCCGCGCCGCCGCGACGGCGGCGGAGCTGGCCGCCGTCACGGGCCTGGAGATCGCCCACGACGCGCGGCTGCGGGAGACCTTCGCCGGCGAGTGGCAGGGGCTCACGCACGAGGAGATCCTCGCCCGCTTCGGCGAGCAGTACACCGCGTGGAAGCGCGGCGAGGCGGTGCGGCGCGGCGGCGGCGAGCTGGAGACCGAGGTCGCCGAGCGGGCCGCGCCGGTCGTGCTCGACCACGCCGAGAAGCTGCCGGACGGCGGCACTCTCGTCGTCGTCAGCCACGGCGGCACCATCCGCACCACCATCGGCCGTCTCCTCGGCCTGGAACCGCGCACCTGGGAGTCGCTCGGCGGCCTCTCGAACTGCTGCTGGTCCGTCCTCGGCGAGGGCGCGCGCGGCTGGCGGCTCCAGGAGCACAACGCCGGGACCCTCCCCGAGCCGGTGCTCGGCGACGACGACTGAGCGGCGGCCGGGCCCGGATTTCACATCCGGGCAGGTCGCAGGCTAAAGTTCATCTTGTTCGCGGAACGGCGGGGGAAACCCCGAGGGCCGCAGAACAGCGGGGCTATAGCTCAGTTGGTAGAGCGCCTGCATGGCATGCAGGAGGTCAGGAGTTCAATTCTCCTTAGCTCCACAGTCCGGAAGATCCCGTCCCTCCGATAGAGGGGCGGGATCTTCTGCTATCCCCTCCTCTATCTCCTCCCCTATCCCCTCCCCGGATCAAGTGGCGAGGGCGGCCCTGATCTCCGAGAGCGGGCGCGCGTGGGCCGGGCAGCCGATGATCGGGTCCTCGACGGCGCACAGCTTCCCGATCCGCTCGCGGCTCGTCTCGTCGTGCGGGGTGTAGACCACGATCCGCGTCTCCGGCACACCGCCCACCGCCAGCGAGGTCGAGTTCAGCCGCACCTCGCCGACGGAGCCGTGGCGGAAGACCTTTATACGAGGCCCGGCCGGGGCCACGTCCCCGTTCTCCCAAAGCCGCGCGAAGGTCGCGCTCGCCGTCGACAGCTTCTCGATGAAGCCCTCCCACGCGGGCTCGCCCACGTGACATCCGTACGCGCCCCGCAGCGTCGCCACCAGGAGCGGCAGCTCCTCGGTGTGGTTGAGATACGGGTTGCAGCACGCGGGCTGGGTGAACAGCTGCCACAGCACGTTCCCGCCGCGGCCGGTGGTGCTGTACACGGCCGGGAAGAGGCCGCGGTACGTGGCGTTGGTGGCGAGGATGTCGTAGCGGGCGCTGTAGACGACGGCGGGGAGCGCTTCGAGGGAGTCGATGATGCCCTGCACCTCGGGGCCCGCCGTCTCCGCGTCGCCCTGATGATCGCGTACGTACGGCACCTCGGCGAGGTGGTAGAGGTGCACGCGCTCGGCGCGGTCGAGCCGGAGCGTACGGGCGATGGCGTCCAGCACCTGGATGCTGGCGTTGATGGGCCTGCCCTGCTCCAGCCACGTGTACCAGGTGACGCCGACGCCGGAGAGCTGGGCCACCTCCTCGCGGCGCAGGCCCGGTGTGCGGCGGCGCAGTCCCGCGGGCATGCCCACGTCGGCCGGGGTCACTCTCGCCCGGCGGCTGCGCAGGAAGGCGGCCAGCTCGGGCCTGCGGCGTCCGGTCGTCGTCGCCATCGTCGTCACGTCCCCCATCGCTGTTGATCGTCGTCGTCCGTCGTCTGTACTGCCTGTATTGCTGTGCTTCGTCGTCTGCTGTCGTCTGCTGTCGTCTGCTGTCGTCTCCTGCCGTCTGGCGTCCTCCGCCGTCCTCCGTCGTCGCCCCGTCCGAGTGCTGCCAGGTGCTGTCGGTACCAGCATCGGCGGGCTCTCGTGACCCGGTCCGGAACCGGATCAGGATCGGACACATGACCGATACCTGCACTTCAATTCCGGTGGCCGGCCCGGCCAGTAAAGACGACGGCACTGACAACCGACGCCGAGGAGCCGGTGCGCGGCAGCCGCCGATCCGGCGGCCGGCCCGCCCCGGCCGGCTGCTGGCCATCGTGCTCACCGGCCAGTTCATGGCGCTGCTCGACGCGTTCATCGTGAACGTGGCGGCCCCCGCCATCCGCTCGGACCTGCACGCCTCGGGTTCCGAGCTGCAATTGGTGATCGCCGGCTACACCATCGCGTACGCGGTGCTGCTGATCACCGGCGCGCGGTGCGGCGACCGGTTCGGGCACGGGCGGGCGTTCATGGCGGGGCTCGCGGTCTTCACGGCGGCGTCGCTCGCCTGCGGGCTCGCGGGGGACACGGGGCAGCTGATCGCGTTCCGCTTCGTCCAGGGCGCGGGCTCGGCGGTGATGCTGCCGCAGGTCCTCAGCCTGATCCAGCGTACGTATACGGGCAGTTCGCGGGGGCGGGCCCTCGGTGCGTACGCGGCGGTGCTCGCTTCCGGCGCCGCGGCCGGGATGGCGGTGGGCGGCGTGCTGGTCAGCGCCGATCTCTTCGGGGCGGGCTGGCGGCCGGTCTTCCTGGTGAACGTGCCGATCGGGCTGCTGCTGCTCGCCCTCGCGCCGAAGGCGCTGCCGAGGGGGAGGGGAGAGCCGGGCGAGGGGGCGGAGGGGGCGCGGCGCGGCTTCGATCTGCCGGGGCTGGTGCTGCTCGCCGGGGCGGTGATGGCGCTCACGGTGCCGCTGGTGCTGGGGGAGGAGCAGGGCTGGCCGCTGTGGGGGTGGCTGTCGCTGGCCGGGAGCGCCGTCCTGGCGACGGTCTTCGCGGTGTACGAGTCCCGGCTCGCCCGACGCGGCGGGGCGCCGCTGATAGCGCCGCGGGTGCTGCGGGCACCGGGGACACCGCTCGCTGTCGCCCGTATCGGCCTGGCCATGGCGCTGAACGCGGGCTTCCTCTTCGCGCTGACGCTCCATCTGCAAAGCGGCCTCGGGTACAGCGCCATGCGGGCCGGGCTGACGTTCGTGCCCGTCTCGGTGGCGTTCGGGGTGATCGGGCTCAACTGGCGGCGGATCCCGGAGCGGTGGCACGGGGCGCTGGCTCCGGGCGGGTTCCTGCTCGCGGCGGTCTCGCTCGCCGGGGTCGGGCTGGTGCTGCGCGACGGCGGCAGTGGCGGGCCGGGGCTCTACGCGGCGCTGACCGGGGTCGGCCTCGGGATCGGCGGTGCGTACAGCCCGACGCTCACGCGGGCGCTGGCCGCCATACGGCGGGAGGACGCGGCCGACGCCAGCGGGGTGCTGGTGACGACCGCTCAGCTCGGTCTGCTGGCAGGGGTGGCCGTTTTCGGGGCGGTCTTTCTCGGCGGGGCGGGGGCGGGTTCGGGGGCGCGTTCGTCCGCGTACGCGCTGTGGGCGACCGCTCTCGCGCTGGCCGGCACGGCGGTGGCCGCGGCGGGGGCGGGTCTGCTGAGACGGCGGCGCTGACCTCACAGCCGGCGCATGGCAGAATCGGACAGCCGGTAGGTGGACGGGGGCGAAGGTGAGGGAAGGTGACATGTCGGCGCGCATTCTTGAGGAGGACGGTGCAAGCGGTGCCCTTCTCGCGTCGGCTGCCTCCGGTCGCCCGTTCCGCCGGCGCTCCGGCCAGGGGGCTCAAGTGCCCGCTGATCGCGGCGGAGTGTCCTATGGGTGTGCGGGCCGCGGCCACGCCTGGAGCTGACTGATGGGTGCACACAGCCGGAAGTGCGACTGGTGCGGCAGCGGGACGCCGATCGTCCGCGACATGGAGCCGCTCAACTCCTCCTACCAGTACTGGTGCGTGGAGTGCGCGCGGGCGCTGATCATAAAGGGCGACCCGATCGAGACGTACCGGGAGCTGGAGGGCGAGCCGATCTACGGTCGGCTGCTCGACGAGCACTGCGCGCTGAAGCGTTTCTACTCCTTCGCCACGGCCTGACGCTTCCTCAGGAGGGTTCTTGGAGGGGCGCTCTGGCGGGGGCTCATGCGGAGCGGCCGCCCTCGGTATCGGGGCTTGGGTCGAAATCTCTGCGGAAGCCGGAATTCCCCCTGAGGTTACGCGCGTTGACGGGTCAGGAGTTGCCGCCGGACAACGGTCGGCGGCACGGGGGAAGCGACACGGGGGTCGCAGCATGACCGATACGGAGATTCAACCTGTCCGAAACCCGGCGGAGGCCGGGGACGCCGGGGAGTCCGCGAAGCGGGCGGCCGCGGCGGAACTCACACCGTTCATCGACGCCTTACCCGTACCGCCCGCGCTGCGGCCGGGCCGGCAGGAGGCGTTGGACGGCATCGACATCGACCTGACGGCGACCTGGGTGCGGCTGCACTCACAGCTGCCGCCGACCAGGGTGTGGGCCTACGGGGGGCACTTTCCCGGGCCGACCGTCGAGGTTCCCCGGGGGCGCAGGCTGCGCGTCCGGTGGAACAACCGGCTCACGGGGAGCTACCCGGTGACGGCGGTGGAGGCCGTGCCGCAGCAGGGCGCGCCCTCGCCGAGCGACGTGCCGGGCCGCAGCGGCGCGGAGCCGCTCGCCGACGTCGCGGCGCTGCCGCCGTGGACGGTCACCCATCTGCACGGCGCGGTGACCGGCGGCGGCAACGACGGCTGGGCGGAGAACGCGGTGTCGCCCGGCGACAGCCAGCTCACCGAGTACCCCAACGACCACCGGGCGGCGACCTGGTGGTACCACGACCACGCCATGGACATCACGCGCTGGAACGTCTTCTCAGGGCTGGCCGGGATGTATCTGGTGCGCGACGACGAGGAGCGGGCGCTGCGGCTCCCGGCGGGGGAGCACGAGATTCCGCTGATCGTCCAGGACCGCAACCTCGACCAGGACGAGGACGGCAGACTGACCGGGCGGCTGCTGCACAAGACCGTCGTCGTCGGGAAGGACGCCGCCGACAAGAATGTGACGCTGCCGTTCACGGGCCCGTACACGCTGGTCAATGGCGTCATCTGGCCGCACCTGGACGTGGCGGCGCGCTGGTACCGCTTCCGGCTGCTCAACGCGGCCAACGCGCGGACCTTCCAGCTCCGGCTGGTCGACGACGTGACGGGGGAGCAGGTGCGCGGCGCGGCGTGGCAGATCGGTTCGGACGGCGGGCTGCTGCCCCGGCCCGTACCGGTCGACGAGCCGCTGTCCGTGGCCCCGGCCGAGCGGATCGACCTGCTGGTCGACTTCGGGCGGCTGCGGGGGCGCCGGGTGCGGCTGGAGAACGCCGCGCCGGGCGTCCCGTACCCGCAGATCATGCAGGTGCGGGTGGGCACGGAGCCGGTGCGCGACACGTTCGTGCTGCCGCAGGTGATCTCGGCGTCGTTCCGGCGCATCACGCACGAGACCGCGCCGAAGCACGGGCACCGCATGGTGGCGCTCACCCCGCCGGGCACGGCGGGCCAGGCGCACCCGGAGATCTGGGAGCTGCACGAGGCCGACCCGGGCCACGTCAAGATCCCCAGCGAGGGCGTGGTGCAGGTCAAGGGCGCGGACGGCAAGGTGCGTACGTACCAGCGGGGCGCCCGTACCTTCGACGACGCCCTCGGCTTCATGGTCGAGCACGACGCCTGGGAGCAGTGGAGCTTCCTCAATCTGGGCGGCGCGGGGACCCATCCGATGCACATCCACCTGATCGACTTCCAGGTGCTCAGCCGGGACGTCTATCCGCAGGGGCCGGGGAGTCCGTTCGATCCCCAACTGGGCGGGACCCGCAGCCCCCTGGAGTACGGAGGCAACGTGCCCGTCTCGCCGGGTGACTCGGGGTGGAAGGACGTCATCCAGGTGCCGGCGGGGCAGATGGTGAATGTGATCGGCCGCTTCCACGGCGCGCAGGGCCGGTTCATGTACCACTGCCATCTGCTGGAGCACGAGGACATGGGGATGATGCGGCCGCTGGTGGTCATGCCCGCCGAGGTGATGAAGTTCCACCACGGCGACACCGGCCACGGGCACGGCGGTCACGAAGGGCACTGAGTGACGAGTGAGTGACGAGCGGGCGCGGGGTACGGCCGTACCC
>NZ_JBHVHQ010000471.1:0-6596 GCF_042800135.1 Streptomyces sp. NPDC057654
CCACCGGGGTCGCGCGGGCCCCCCCCCCGCCCGGCCGCGCGGCGCGGCCGGGCCCACTAACCGGGGGGGTTCGACGGGCCCCAACCCCCCCCTGAGCCCGTACGACGCCCCGCGCACCCCGACGCGCACCCCCGGTCCGGCGCGAACCGCCCCACCAGCCCGAAGAGGAGGACCATGAAGCCCGCCGCGTTCACCTACCACCGCGCGCGCGACGTCGACGGCGCCACCCGCCTGCTCGCCGAGCTCGGTGACGAGGCGAAACTCATCGCCGGCGGCCAGAGCCTGGTCGCGATGATGAACTTCCGGCTCGCCAGGCCGCGGCACCTCATCGACATCGGCGGCATCGACGGCCTGGCCGAGCTGCGCACCGACGCCGACGGGGCCCTGCGCGTCGGCGCGCTGACCACCCATCACGCCGTGCACACCGCGCCCCCGGACCGCCTCGGCCCCGGCCACGCCGTCATCCGCGACGCCATGCGCTGGATCGGCCACCTGCCCATCCGCACCCGCGGCACCGTCGGCGGCAGCCTCGCCCACGCCGACGCCACCGCCGAATGGTGCCTGCTCGCCACCCTCCTCGACGCCGAACTCACCGCCCGCGGACCGGGTGGCGAACGCCGCATCGCCGCCCAGGACTTCTTCCACGGCTACTACACCACCGCACTCGAACCCCACGAGATGCTCACCGAGATCACCTTCCCCCGCCCCGCGCCGCACGCCGCCCTCACCGAATTCGCCGAACGTCAGGGGGACTTTGCCACCGTCTCCGCCGCCGTGGCCCTGGACATCGCGGAGGACGGGTCTCTCAGCGGCGGCCGCGTTGCCCTGGGCGGCGTCGACGCGCTGCCCGTACGCGTACCCGAGGCCGAACAGGCACTGGGCGGCGGGCCGCCCGGGCCCGAGACGTTCGCCCGCTGCGCGGAGGCGGCCGCCGACGCCATCGACCCGCCCGGCGACGCGAACGGCAGCGCCCACTACCGCAAGGCCCTGACCCGCACCCTTGTCGCCCGTGCCTGCGAGGAGGCGATGGCCCGATGAGCGCCGAAGCCCGAACCCCCGATACCAGCACGCCCACCCGGGACAGCGCCTGGATCGGCGCGTCCGTGGGCCGCCGCGAGGACCCGCGGCTGCTCACGGGCCGCGGCCGGTTCACCGACGACATCCACCTCCCCGGCATGCTGCACGCCCAGTTCGTCCGCAGCACCATGGCCCACGCCACGGTCGTCTCCATCGACCTCGACGACGTACGCCAAGTGCCGGGCGTAGTAGCCGCGTTCACCGCCGACGACCTGGACCTCGACGACATCACCGCCCGCCTGGACCGCCCCCGCTCGGAGTACGTCCCCACCGCCATGCCCGTACTCGCCCGCGACCGGGTCCGCTACGCGGGCGAACCGCTGGCCATCGTCGTGGCCCGCGACCCGTACGCCGCCGAGGACGGCCTGGAGGCCGCCAAGGTCACGTACGAGGCCCGGCCGCCCATCATCCGCGAAGCCGACGCCCTCGCCCCCGGCGCGCCCCTCGTACACGACGAGGCCCCGGCCAACACGCTGGTCGACGTCTCCATGTTCGCGACCGAGGGCATCGACGCGGTCTTCGACGGCGCGCCCTGCGTCGTCTCCGTCGAGGCCCGCACCGGCCGCCAGAACGCCCTGCCCCTGGAGACCCGCGGTGCCGTCGCGAGCTGGGACGACCGCGAGGAGCAGCTGCTGCTCCAGACGCCCAGTCAGACCCCGCACCAGGTACGGACCGTGGCCGCCCGCTGCCTGCGCCTGGACGAGCGGTCCGTGCGCGTCGTCGTCCCCGACATGGGCGGCGGCTTCGGCCAGAAGTGCGTCGTCGGCCGCGAGGAGATCGCCACCGCCGCGGCGGCCCTGCGCCTGAACCGCCCCGTCAAATGGACCGAGGACCGCAAGGACGCGCTGACCGCCTCCTTCCTCGCCCGCGAACAGCACTACGACGCCCGCGCCGCCTTCGACGCCGACGGGCGCATCCTGGGCCTCGACGCCGACATCGTCTGCGACATGGGCGCCTACTCCTGCTACCCCTTCACCGCCGGCATCGAGCCCCTGATGGCCTCCGCCGAGATGCCCGGCGTCTACAAGGTGCCCGCCTACCGGGTCCGGGCCCGCGCCATCACCACCAACAAGGCCCCCTCCGCCCCCTACCGGGGCGTGAGCCGCCCCCAGTACGTGATGGTCATGGAGCGGCTCTTCGAACGGGCCGCCCGCGAGCTGGGCATCGACGCCGTCGAGCTGCGCCGCCGCAACCTCATCACCGAGTTCCCCTACACCGGCGTCAACAACATCACGTACGACCCCGGCTCGTACCGCGAGGCGCTGGACCTGTGCGAGAAGACGCTGCGTGACGAGGGCTGGTACGAGCGGCGCGACGCCGCGGCCGCCGAGGGCCGCCACCTGGGCATCGGCTACTCCTGCTTCAGCGAGCGCACCGGCTACGGCTCCACCGCGTTCGCCCAGCGCAAGATGGAGGTCGTGCCCGGCTACGACATCGCCGAGGCCCGGATGGACACCACCGGGGCCCTCGTCGTCACCACCGGCACCATGAGCCACGGCCAGAGCCATGAGACCACCATGGCCCAGATCGCCGCCGACCAGCTCGGACTCGACCTCGCGAAGGTCCGTATCCACCAGGGCGACACCGACCGCGTCACCTACGGCTGGGGCACCTTCGCCAGCCGCTCCATCGCCGTCGGCGGCAGCGCCGTCCGCCTCGCCGCCGCAAAGCTGGGGGACAGGCTCCGGCACATCGCCGCCTCCCAGTGGGGCGTGCCCCCGGAGGAGACGGAGCTGGGCCGGGGACTCGTACGACGGCGAGGCGAGGACGGCGAGGAGCTCACCTTCGAGCAGCTCGCCGACATCGCCTACCTCAAGGCGCACCTGCTCCCCAAGGACCTGGAGCCCGGCCTGAGCGCCACCGCCACCTTCGACGTCTTCAACGACGGCACCTTCTCCAACGCCGCCCACGGCGTCGTCGTCGAACTCCACGAAGGCACCGGACAGGTGGAGATCCTGCGCTACGCCTGCGTCGAGGACTGCGGCGTCGCCATCAACCCGAAGGTCGTCGAGGGCCAGGCGCGCGGCGGCATCGCCCAGGGCATCGCGGGCGCGCTCTTCGAGCAGATCACCTACGACGACCAGGGCGAACCCTCCGCCACCAGCTTCATGGACTACAAGGTCCCCACCGCCCACGAGATCCCGTACATCACCGTCGCGCACCTGGAAACCCCCTGCGCCTTCACCGAGACGGGGGCCAAGGGCGCGGGCGAGGGCGGCACCATCGGCGCGCCCGCCGCCGTACTCAACGCCGTCAACGACGGCCTGCTGCACACCGGCGTCGAACTCGACTCCACCCCCGTCACCCCCGAGACGGTCGCCCGCGCCCTGGAGCGGACCGCGGCGGCACGGCCTCGACCGGAACACCCCCGTTCGGAACAGACCCACTCGGAACAGACCCGCCTGGAGCGCGCCCGATGAGCGACACCACCCACCACCCGCAGCACCAGCAGCTCATCGGCCTGCACGTCAACGGCGAGCAGTACGAGATCCTCACCGAGCCCCGCCGCACCCTCGCCGACGCGCTCCGCCACGACCTGGGGATCACCGGCACCCACGTCGGCTGCGAACACGGCATCTGCGGCGCCTGCACGGTGCTGCTCGACGACGCGCCCGTACGGTCCTGCCTGATGTTCGCCGCGCAGGCCGAGGGCGCGCGCGTCCGCACCGTGGAGTCGCTGTCCGACGGCCGCGAACTGAGCGATCTGCAACGGGCGTTCAGCGACCACCACGGCCTCCAGTGCGGCTTCTGCACGCCGGGATTCCTGATGCTCGCCGAGGGGTTCCTCGCGGAGCGGCCCGACGCGACCAAGGAGGAGATCCGCGAGGTGGTCGCCTCCAACCTGTGCCGCTGCACGGGCTACCAGACCATCGTCGAGGCCATCGACGACTGCGCCGCCCGCCGCCGGGCCGCCGCCCTCGCCCCTGCCGCCGTCCGCGCGCAGGGCGACTGACCGCGCCCCGTACGACCGCACCCCGCGCAACCGCGCCGCCGCCGGGCGGCGGAAGGAGAATCCATGCAGCTGAACCACACGGTGCCGGTGAAGGCGGCCCCGGACGAGGTGTTCGCCCTCGTCAACGACGTCGAAAGGGTCGCCTCCTGCATGCCGGGCGCCGCCCTGGACGGCCGCGACGGCGACGCCTGGCAGGGCACGGTGCGGGTGAAGGTCGGCCCGATCACGGCCTCGTACGCGGGCACCGTCCGCTTCCTGGAGAGCGACGCCGACGCCCGCCGGCTGCGCGTCCAGGCCCGCGGGGCCGACACGCACGGCAGCGGCGACGCGGAGGCGCTCGTCGAGCTCGCCGTGACCGAGGCCCCCGAGGGCGCGCGGCTGGAGCTGACCACGGACCTCGTCATCCGCGGCAAGATCGCCCAGTTCGGGAAGGGCGCGGTGGCCACGGTCTCGGGCAAGATCCTCGAACAGTTCGCCCAGAACCTCGGCACCCTGCTCGACCAGGACCGCGCGGCGGGCCGCGTGGAGGCATCGGCGGCGGCCGTAGCGCCCCGGACCGCTTCCGCTCCGGGCGCTCCCGCCGGGGTCGCCGGAGCCGCTCTGCCGCGGCAGCCCGCCTTCGCCGGGCAGAGCGAGCTGAACGGCGTCTCGATGATCGTCGGCCCCGCGCTGGCCAAGTACGGGCCGCCCGCCGCCGCCTTCGCCTTCGGCCTCTTCGAAGGCTGGCTCCTCGGCCGCGTCCTGACCCGCGAGAGGCACTGCTGCCACCCGGTCCGGAGCGCGCGATGAGCGCCGGCCGGTACGGACCCGAGACCGACCGTACGTACGAGCGCGCGGGCTTCGGCGCGGCCGTACGGCGCGGCAGCCGCCCCGCCCTCGTCGTCGTGGACCTCACCCGAGGGTTCACCGAGGACCGCTTCGCGTGCGGCGCCGACCTCACCGACGTGGTGGAGTCGACCGCGACGCTCGTACGGGCCGTCCGCGCGGCCGGGGCGCCGGTGCTCTACACCGTGATCTCCTACACCCCGGCCGAGGCCGCGGGCCGCTCCGTCACCTGGCTCGACAAGGCCCCCGGCCTGCGCGTGCTGACCGAGGGCAGCGAGGCGGTGGCCCTCGATCCCCGGCTGCCCCGCGAGCCCGAGGACGTCGTGGTGGTGAAGAAGGGCGCCTCCGCGTTCTTCGGCACCTCGCTGGCCGCGAACCTCGTGGCGGCCGGCTGCGACACGGTCGTGTTGTGCGGGGCCACCACCAGCGGCTGCCTGCGGGCGAGCGCCGTCGACGCCGTGCAGAGCGGATTCCCGGTGCTGGTGCCGCGCGAGTGCGCGGGCGACCGGGCCCAAGGCCCGCACGAGGCGGCGCTGTTCGACATCGACGCCAAGTACGGAGACGTCATCGACCTGTCCGACGCGCTCGACTACCTCCGTGGCCTGCCGCACACCTGACGGGCGCTCGGAAACCGACGCCTCGCCGACCACTGACCTGACTTCTGGTCAGCCACTGACCTGATCCGCCATCACCTGGAGGAGTCCCCGTGTCGCCACGGTCCCTCGGACAGCCCGCGCTCGCCGATCTCGCCGACGCCCCGGCCACCAGCCGCTGGGTCCGCTCCGGCGCGCTGCGCCTGCACGTACTCGACTACGGCGGCGACGGCGTACCGCTCCTCGTCCTGCCCGGCATCACCAGCCCCGCGATCACGATGGACTTCGTCGCCCGTGAACTGACCGAACTAGTACGGCCGGTGGTACTCGACGTGCGCGGTCGCGGCCTCTCCGACGGCGGCGACGGCGACGCCTACGACATCACGACGTACGCGCGCGACGCCGAAGCCGTCATCTCGGGCCTGGGACTGGACCGGCCGCTGCTCTTCGGCCACTCGATGGGAGCCCGGATCGCGGCGGTGACCGCCGTACGCGCCAGGGTGCCCGTGGGCGGCGTCGTCGCCGTCGACCCGCCGCTGAGCGGCACCGGCCGCGACCCGTACCCGACCTCACTGCCCGTGTTCCTGGGCCAGTTGGAGCAGGCGGTGCGGGGAACGGACGCCGACGAGGTGGCCCGCTCGTGGCCCCGGTGGCCGCGCCGGGAGCAGGAGCTGCGGGCACGCTGGCTCTCCAGCTGCGGCGAACAGGCCGTCGCCGCGACCCACCGCGGCTTCGAGTCGGAGGACTTCTTCGACTGGTGGCCCGGCGTGCCGTCCCCGGTGGTGCTCCTCTACGGCGAGCAGAGCCCCGTAGTAACAGCCGAAGGCGTAAGGGAGCTGACGGACACTCACCCGGACGCCCGGTTCATGCCGGTGCCGGAAACGGGACACATGGTGTTCTGGGACAACCCGCCCGCCGCGCTGAAGCTGCTGCGCGAAGCGCTCGCCTACGTCGCCGCCGGCCGGGCCGAGCACGCGCCAGGGCCCTCCCATGGCTGACCCCTCCCCGGTACGGGCGGAGGCGCCGCCCATAGCCCTGTCGGCCGCCCCCGGTTATCAGGTGCGGCGGTTGTATCAGGCGTATGTGGCGGCGTGGGTGCGGTTGGTGGATGCGGCGTTGACGGGTCCGCAGTTCGCGGTGTTGACGGC
>NZ_JBHVHQ010000472.1:0-6573 GCF_042800135.1 Streptomyces sp. NPDC057654
GCGGGGAGCGCGAACGGTCAGGAATCCTGCTGCATGCGGCGCAGGGAGGCCACCAGTTCGTCCACCTCCTGCGGGGTGTTGTAGAGCGCGAACGAGGCACGGGCCGCGCTCTCCAGCCCGTAGTGGCGCAGCGCCGGCTGCGCGCAGTGGTGACCGGCCCGTACGGCGATCCCGTCCCGGTCCAGGCAGTCGGCGATCGCCGCCGGGTCCTGGCCCGCGAGCGTGAACGTCAGCACGGCGATCCGGTCCGGGGCGGCGCCCAGGATCTCCAGGCCGGGCACGGTGGCCAGAGCCTGCTGGGCGTAGCCGGTCAGCGCCGTCTCGTACGCGGCGACGGCGTCCCGGTCGAAGGAGGTCAGCCACTGGAGGGCGGACAGCAGCCCGACCACCCCGCCGATGTCGCCGGTCCCCGCCTCCATCCGGTGCGGCACCGCCGCGAACGTTGTCTCGCCGAAGTCGACCGACTCGATCATGTTGCCGCCGCCCTGCCACACCGGCATGGCCGCCAGCACCTCCGGCTTCGCGTACAGGGCGCCGATGCCCGTGGGGGCGAACAGCTTGTGCCCGGAGAACGCGTAGAAGTCGGCGTCCAGCGCCTGGACGTCCACGGGCAGGTGGGCGACCGCCTGCGCGCCGTCCACCAGCACCTTCGCCCCGTACCGGTGCGCCAGCGCCGTCATCTGCGCCACGGGCGGAACGGTCCCGAGCACGTTCGAGGCGTGGCTGAGCGCGACGAGCTGCGTCCGCGAGGAGAGCAGATCGGCGTACGCGTCCTGGTCGATCTCCCCTTCCGGCGTGAGCGGCACCGGCACCACGCGGGCATGCCGCTCCTTGGCGATCAGCTGCCAGGGGACGATGTTGGAGTGGTGCTCCAGCACCGGTACGAGGATGTCGTCGCCGGGGCCGAGGTTGGCCCGGCCCCAGCTCTGGGCGACGAGGTTGATGGCCTCCGTGGTGCCGCGGGTGAAGACGATGTCCTCGGGCGCGCCCGCCCCCAGGAAGTCGGCGACCGCCGCCCGGCCCCCCTCGTACGCCTCCGTCGCCTCGCGGGCCATCGTGTGCGCGCCCCGGTGGATGTTGGAGTTGGCCGCGCCGTAGAACGATGCGAGAGCCTCGATCACCTGACGGGGCTTCTGCGTGGTGGCGCCGTTGTCCAGCCAGACGAGCGGGTGGCCGTTCACGGTGCGGTGCAGGATCGGGATGTCCTGCCGGGCCGCCTCGGGCGAGAAGCCGCCGCGCCGCGCCGCGGCCGAGCCAGGGGCTCCGCCCGCACTCGCCGTCGGATACCTGGGCATACCGGCCTCCGCGCCGAGCCCCTGCGCCGTACCGAGCAGCGCCCCCTCGGACGCGCCCTGGGGGAGCGTGGTGGGCGGCGCGCTCCCGGCCATGGCGGCGGGGGCGGCTTCGGGGACGGCGGAGGGGACGGAAGCGGTTGCGCCCGTGGGCGGACTTCCGGTCACGGCGGCCGTCGGTGCGCCCGCGGCCCCGTTCGCCGGAATACCCGGAATACCCGGAACACCTGGCACGCTCGGTACGCCCGCGCCTTCCGCCGCCGTCGGCGCGCTCGTGACGCTCGTGAGCAGGCGCGCCGCCTCGGACAGGCTCTCGCCGCCGGGTACGCCCGTCCTGACGTCAGGAGTAGTCATGGTAGTTCGACACCTCGACGTTCTGGAGCACGGCGCTGGCGTCCTCCACCAGGACCGCGGTGTTGAAGTACGCCGTCATCAGATGCGAGGTGATGCCCTTCTGATCGGTGCCCATGTTCCGCATGGACAGGCCGGGTTCGACCTCGTCGGGCACGCCGGCCGGGCGCAGGCCCACCACGCCCTGCTCGGCCTCGCCCACCCGCATCAGCAGGATCTCGGTGGTGCCGGCGCACTCCGAGCCCGCGAACCGCACCTTGTCGGAGGGCAGCAGCGGGACTCCGCGCCAGGTCAGCAGCGGACTGCCGAACCGGCTGTCGGTCACCGGGGGCACACCCCGGCGGGTACATTCGCGGCCGAACGCCGCGATGGCCTTGGGGTGCGCGACGAAGTAGCCCGGCTGCTTCCAGACCTTGGCGAGCAGGTCGTCGAGGTCGTCGGGGGTCGGCGAACCCGTGCGGGTCTGTACGCGCTGGCCCGGCGCGACATTGTTGAACAATCCGAACTCGGGGTGGTTCAGGAGCATCGACTCCTGGCGCTCGCGCAGCGCCTGGATGGTCAGGTTGGCCTGCGCCCGGGTCTGGTCCATCGGCTCGTTGTAGAGGTCGGCGACCCGGCTGTGCACGCGCAGCACGGTCTGCGCGAGGCTCATGTGGTACTCGCGGGGCGAGTCCTCGTAGTCGACGTACGTGCCCGGAAGCATCGGTTCCCCGACGTGCCCGGCGGTGAGGTCCACCGGGACCTCGGCGCCCGGCTCGGGCATCTCCCCGGCGACGTACGAGTCGATCGCGGTCCGTACGTTCTGGTCGCGCTCGGCGAGCGAGGCCAGCGCGCTGTGGTCGGCGCAGAGCGCCACGCCGGCGGTGAGGGCGCGGACCCGGTAGGGCATGGGACAGGAGCGGGCCCACGCGTCGAGGTCGAAGAACTGGCCGTCGCAGACCACTTCGAGCAGCGCGTCCTGTCCGTACCGTCCGGTGACCCGCTTCTCGGCGCGGCCGCGGACGAGCACCCACAGCCGGTCGGCGGAGTCGCCCTCCTGCGCCAGTAACTGCCCCGCCTCGAAGTTGACCTCGGTGAACGCCCCGGCCAGCTCGGCGAGCAGACCCTGGTCGGCGTTGCGCAGATACGGGATCTCGCGCAGGTCCTCGGCGATGACGTGGTGCGCGTCGTTCTCGGTGTAGGTGCTGATCCGGTCGTCGCCGATGACGAACGTCCGGCGGCGGTTGACGCGGTAGACGCCGGACTCGACGTCGACCCAGGGCAGCGCGCGCAGCAGATACCGCGGGCTGATCGCCCGCATCTGCGGGGTGGTCTTGGTGGCGGTGGCCAACTGCCGTGCGGCATCAGGACTGAGGCTCAACCGGTCGTTCATGGAAACCCCCTCGTGGGCCGGTGCGCGATCCGGACGTCAGGCCAGAAATCGCGCACGGAATGATGCCTGATGCTCTTCTCGTCACCTCGTGTCCACAAGACGTCATTTCGCTGCAACAGGCTTGAAATATGCGGACCGATGCTTCCGCAAATCCGTGCAGCGGTGAACGATTCATGAGCAAAAGGTTCCATGACCACGTATGCGGCCCCGCGGGCGCGCGCCGCGTCCGGTTGGCGATGCGCAGACCGGGTACGCCGGGCGCGCGCATACGCGTCCAGAATCGGTCCGTGGCGAATGCGGCCGGCGAACCTGGGGCGGAGGCGAGCCGGAAGCCGGATGGTCCCGGGAGGGCCCGCGGACAGCCCCGGCCGGCTGCCGGCTCCGGGCCCCGAAGCTCCGCCGACGGCCGCCGCGCGACCGCCGGGCTGGATCACGTCGGCTACAGTGACCTGCTGTTATCCAGATGCGCCCGAGCCTTCGCGGTTCGGGAGACGGGAAGGAAGAACTATGCGTCGACGCATGTCCACGCTCGCCGCGTCCGCGGTGCTCGCCGGCGGACTCCTGTTCGCGGCGGCCCCCGCGCAGGCCGCGACGGCCTCCGCCGACACCGCCACGATGGCGGCCCGCGGAAAGGTCACGTGCAATGTGAAGAAGATGCGCGCGGAGATCACCGCCCTCAAGAACAAGGCCAACAAGTACGCGCAGATGGGCGACAAGGAGCGCGCGAAGCAGACGCGTGCCAAGGCGAATGCCAAGCAGCGCCAGCTCCAGGCGTGCATCGACGCCGACAACAACAGCTCGGGCCCGTTCGGCTGAGCACCGCTGGCTGAAATAGGACCCTTGAAAGCCCTCGTCCGGCGATTCCCTCGCCGGGCGGGGGCTTTCGCGCGGAACGGGATCTTTACGGAGTCGGTGCTTTTGTACGTACGGCACCCGCGTGCGGACAGTGCTTGAGCCGCGAGTGCTTGTTGGTGCGCGATGTGCCGGAGAAAGAAGCGCTCCGGGCCCGTGCCGGGAGGCGGGGACGCGTGTCAAGATCCGTCGCATGGCGACACTGAGCGAGCTGCTGCCCGTCGAGGCCGTCCTGCTGGATGTCGCGGCGTCGGACTGGCGGGAAGCGGTGCGGGCCGCGGGCGATCTGATGGTGGCCACGGGCGCCTGTACCGCGGGTTATACGGCGGAAATGATCCGCAACGTGGCCGACAACGGGCCGTACATCGTGCTCGCGCCCGGCTTCGCGTTCGCGCACGCCCGGCCCACGCCCGCCGTGCTGAGGACCGGTATGTCCTGGGTGCGGCTGCGGCGGCCCGTGGAGTTCGGGCACGAGGCGAACGATCCGGTGACGCTCGTCGCCGGGCTCGCGGCGCGGGACGCGCGTGCGCATACGGCCGCGATGGCCGAACTGGCGCGGCTGCTGGCGGACCCCGGCACCGTACGGGCGCTGCACGAGGCCCGTACGCCCCAGGCGGCGCATTCCGTGCTGACGGGGCGCGCGGAGACGGCTCCGGAGCCGGAGGGGGGCCGGCGCGCCGGTGCCGTCGTGCACAAGATCCTGACCGTGTGCGGCAACGGCCTGGGCACCAGCCTGTTTCTGAAGAACACGCTGGAGCAGGTGCTCGACCGCTGGGGCTGGTCCCGGTACGTCGAGGTCGAGGCCACCGACACCGTCTCGGCCAAGGGCAAGGCGGCCGAGGCCGTCGCCGTCCTCACCTCCCGGGAGATCGCGAGGACGCTCGGCGACGTGGGCGTACCGGTGAAGGCGGTCGAGGACTTCACCAGCGCCGCCGAGGTCGACGCCGTGCTCAGAGCCACCTATGACGTCTGAGAGCGCGCCTTCTGAGAGCAGGCCCTTCGAAAGCGGGACTTCTGACGACGCGACCTCGTGAACGGGACGAAAGGCAACATGGACATGGACTGGCTCGTATCCCTCGCGAAGTTTCTCGTGAACGAGGTCCTCAGCCAACCCGCCTACCTCATCGGCCTCATCACCGCCGCCGGTCTGATCGCGCTGCGGAAGCCGGCTGGGCAGGTCGTCGCCGGGGCCATCAAGTCGACGATGGGATTTCTGCTGATCGGCGCGGGCGCGGGACTGGTGGTCAAGTCCCTCGGTCCGCTGGGGGAGATGATCCAGGGAGCGACCGGGGCGCACGGCGTGATCCCGACCAATGAGGCCATCGTCGGCATCGCCCAGGCGCAGTACGGCGCGCGCGTCGCCTGGCTGATGATCCTGGGGTTCGGGGTGAGCCTGCTGCTGGCCCGGTTCACGCCGCTGCGCTATGTGTTCCTGACCGGCCATCACATGCTGTTCATGGCGACCCTGCTGACCATGGTGCTCGCCACGGCCGGGCTTCCGTCGGCCGCCGTGGTGATCGTCGGCGGGGTGCTGCTGGGTGTCGTGCTCGTCTCCATGCCGGCCTTCGCGCACCCGTGGACGCGGCGCGTCACCGGCAACGACTCCGTCGCCATCGGCCACTTCGGCACCGCCGGGTACGTCGTCGCGGGCGCGGCCGGACAACTGGTGGGCAGGCGCAGCCGCAGCACCGAGGACATGAAGCTGCCGGAAGGGCTGCGCTTCCTGCGGGACTCGATGGTCGCCACCGCGCTGTCCATGGTGGTGATCTACGTCCTGATAGCCGTCGGCTACCTCGTCAAGGCGGGCCGTGAGGCGGCGTTCAAGGCGTTCGCCGCCGAGGGCGGCACGGCGGCCGGGGGCGTCGGCGACTATGTGATGCAAGCCGTCATGCAGGGGCTGGAGTTCGGCATCGCCGTCGCCGTGATCCTCTTCGGCGTCCGTACGATCCTGGGCGAACTCGTCCCCGCCTTCCAGGGCATCGCCCGCAAGGCCGTACCGGGCGCGGTGCCCTCGCTCGACGCGCCCATCGTGTTCCCGTACGCGCAGAACGCCGTGCTCGTCGGCTTCGTCGCCAGCTTCCTCGGCGGTCTGGTCGGCCTCGGCCTGCTGTCGGCGGTCCTCGGCCCGGCCTTCGGCCTCTCCCTCGTCCTGCCCGGTCTCGTACCGCACTTCTTCACCGGCGGCGCGGCAGGCGTCTTCGGCAACGCGACGGGCGGCAGGCGCGGCGCGGCGGTCGGCGCGTTCCTCAACGGCCTGCTGATCACCTTTCTGCCCGCGCTGCTGCTCAAGGTGCTCGGCGCCTTCGGCGAGGAGAACACCACCTTCGGGGACGCCGACTTCGGCTGGTTCGGCTCCCTGACCGGCAACGCCGCCAAGGCGGGCGGCGCCGGGGGAGTGGTCCTCCTGCTGCTGATCGGCGCGGTCGTGCTCGGCGGCGCGATCGTGGTGCAGAAGCGCGTCGTGGCACGCGGCTGGGACCCCGGCGCCCGCCGCGACGCCTTCTTCCCCCAGGACGGCCCGCCGCCGGGCGGCAGCGGAGAGGCCGACGCGGCCACCCGGCCGTACGGGCGGATCGCGCCCCCGCCCGGAGCGCCGACGCCCCCTCCGCCCCCGACGCGGGAACCGTGATCCGCGACGGAGCCGGCCAGTTGGACAGTTGGACGGCGCCCCGTACGGGGCGCCCGTGCAGCGGGTGCGTACGGGCG
>NZ_JBHVHQ010000473.1:0-6560 GCF_042800135.1 Streptomyces sp. NPDC057654
GCTCAACCAACTCGGCTACCAAGTGACCCTCCAAACAGAAGGAGCTGCCTGACCAGCAACTACGGGAACGGGACGGTGGATTTTCGACTCAGCCGCGGTCGGTGTCCCGGGCCTGTTCATAGCCGAGTTCGAGCATGGCGGCACGCAGTTTCGCCGCGGCGTCGTCCAGGGCTGACTCGTCCTCTTCCGGCTTGGCCTTGCTGAAATCGAAGTCGGACATATCCCAGACAGGAGCGACATGTATGTGCAGGTGCGGCACCTCGAAGCCCGCGATGACGAGGCCGGCTCGCGGAGCGTCCCAAGCCCGCCGCACCCCTTGCCCGACCGCCTGGGCGACCTCCATGCACCGCCCCAGAAGCGCGCCGTCGGCATCCGTCCACCGGTCGATCTCACGCCGGGGGACAACGAGGGTGTGGCCGGGCCGCAGGGGCGCGATGGTGAGAAACGCGGTGACCTCGGGGTCCTGCCAGACGAAGCGTCCGGGTAGCTCACCGGCGATGATGCGGGAAAAGAGAGAGGGCACGGCTGAAGTTCCTTTCGCCTACGGCGGGCGGCTCCTCCACAGAGGATGCGAGCGAGTCCTATTGGTGCCCCGGGTCCCGGGTGAAGTCCGAGGGACGGAAGGGGAGTTCCTCACGCGGCCACCTGGTGTCGCGCTGGAATGCCTCGTCGTCGAAGCCGGCGAGGGTGTCGCGGAGCTGGCGGAGATTGCCTTGCTCGAAGTACAGGGCACGCAGGGTGTACTGCGACACGGCCATGGTGTGTCTGCGGTCCTCGTGCGGTATCAACCCCATCTCCGCGGCGCGGCGGTGTCCCCAGACGACATCGCGGATGTCCTCGTCCACCTGTCGCAGGCGGGCGTCGACGAGGGCGAGCAGCCTGGGCGGCGGCGCCCCGCGGCCGAGGAAGACACGGAGCAGCACGGGGTCCTTGACCGTCACGGCGACGTCGTCCCCTTCGACGACCCAGAGCCGCAGCGCCTCCTCGCCCGACGGGGTGATGCGGAACACTTGAGCACGGCGCGATCCGCCCAGCGACACCTCGCTGTCCTGGACCAGGCCCAGAGCAAGCAGCCGCCGCAGTTCGCGGCGGATGTGGCTGACGGCCGGCGCCGAGTAGAAGAACCGCAGGGCGAAGGCCGTCCGTTGCTTGATCTCGCCCGCCGAGAGCATCTCACCGTTGACGAACAGGATTCCAAGGACCGCGTACGCGGTAGCGGTCAGCTCCTCGGCGGCCTGACGCGGCTCACACGGCGCCTCGTGCTCCGGGGCCGTGTCGCCATTGCCCCCTGTCCGGAGCGTGTCGCTGTTGTCCTCCATGAGCGAAGCATAGGCGGCAGGTGTACCGCCCGCGTACGGAAAGTCACCGCTTTGTTCAACTATTAGTCCCAAAGGGGGCGGTTGCTCTGTAGGCAACGCATCGATCCGAGGCGCGGGTGGTGCAGTGAAGTACAGTCGCTGCACGGTGAATTGACAGAGAGGTCGGTGTACGCGAGTTCGCGCGAAGGACACGACGCCTCCCCTCTGTGAGACTAGTAGTCACATAGAGAGTAGCGGATTGCGGAGAGGATCAGGAATGAGAAACCTGGACGCCGAGGACCGGCTGCGCCGGCCGGCACGCATCCATTCACTGCGGGTGGGCGAGCTGAGGGTGAGCTATGTGCCGGACGGAGCGGTCAAGATGGTTCCGCGCAGCCTGTTCCCGGCGACGTCGGACGAGACATGGGCACGGAACAGCCAGTACCTGGACTCGTCCGGCTGGTTGACGATCAGCGCCGGCGGTCTGCTGATCGAACATGGTGAGCGAGCCATGCTGGTCGACGCCGGCTACGGCCCGTTCCCCGAGCCGGTTTCCATGATGGAACACGGCATGGCGTCGATGTACGGCGGTTCGCTCCTGGAGAGCCTCGCCGCACTCGGACGCAGGCCGCACCAGATCGAGGCAGTCGCGATCACCCACCTCCACGTCGAGCACCTGGGCTGGGCCGCGCACCCGGAGCCGGGCAGCTCCTGCCCCGCTTTCGGACACGCGGCGTACCTCGTCTCGCACCAGGAGTGGGAGGACCGCCACACGACGTTCGGAGTGACGGAACAGGTCGCGGACGCCCTCGCCCCGCGCGTGTGTGTCGTCTCGGACGGGAACGAGGTGTTCCCGGGAGTGCGCGCCGTCGCGCTGCCCGGCCACACCGCCGGGCAGATGGGGTACGAGGTGGCCTACGGTGACGACCGCCTGCTCGCCTTCGCCGACGTCCTGCACTCCCCGGCGCAAGTCGCGCACCCGGACTGGGCGATCGTGGGAGAACCGGCGCCCGACGTATCGGCCGGGCTCCGGCGCCAGGTGCTCGGCCGACTCGCCGACGAGGGCATCATCGGATTCGGCATCCACTTCGCCGACGTCCCCTTCGGCCGAGTACGGCGTACGGGGGACGCCTTCACCTGGGAACCGCTGACCTAGGGCCTCCCGACTCGGCCGACGGCTCCAAGCGGCGGCGGCGCGGGTCGCAGGTGCAGGAGGTGTTGGGCCCCCGGCAGTGCGGTGCCCGGTGGGCACACCCGGGCGGACATTCAGGAGCGGTGGGCCCAGGGGATGGATTCGAGGAGGCGCTCCAGTCGCAGTTCGCCGTCGCGTGTCTGTCCGCCGCGGTCCATCAGTACACGGAGCCGGTGGACGACGTCGTCCGGGGAGGGGTAGACCTTGGCGTGGGCGGCCGCCTCCTCGGCCAGGTTCGGTACGGGGCCGCCGGCCTCGGCCGCGTCCAGGGCCTCCTTCGCGGCGGCGGCTACGCCCTGGGGCAGAACGGCGATGCGGCGGGCGAGGGCGTCGACGAACGCGTCGAGGTGTTCGTCCGGGATGGCGCGGTTGATCCATCCGTAGCGTTCAGCGGTGGAGGTGTCGAACAGCTCGGCGCCGAGCACGATTTCCAGGGCGCGGGCGCGGCCGACCAGTCGGTTGAGGTACTGGGTGCCGCCTCCGCCGGGGAAGATGCCCATCAGCGATTCCGGCTGGGACAGCCAGGTCCGGTCCGCGGCGGCGAACCGCATGTCCGCTGCCATCGCCAGTTCGGCGCCACCCGCGCGGGCGTAACCGCGCAGCTTCGCGATCGTCACCTGCGGCAGTGTGCGCAGCCGCTCGTTGAGCTGCTGGAGCGGGTTGAGAGCCGGGTCGGCGTCGGGGTCGGCCAGGGCCATGAGGGTGCTCGGGTCGAAGGACCACTCGAAGTCCGCGTGGGCGGAGAAGAAGTCGGGGTTGGCCGACTGGAAGACGATCACGGCGACGTCCTCGTCGGACGCCATCTCGTCCGCGAACGCCTTCAGATCGCCGGCCAGTGTGGCGTCGACGGTGTTCACCGGCGGGTTGTCGATGGTCACCCAGGCGATCCGGTCCTCCACGCGGACCACCAGGGACTTGTAACCGCTGTGGCTCATCACTGCACTCCTCCGGGCGGGCACAGGACCCCGGCCGCCCATAGTTTTTTAGGGGGCGTTACAGAACGAGCGTAGCACCTTCTGTAACGCGCGCTATAGTTTGAACATGACAGGCAGACCAAGGACGTTCGACAAGGACGCGGTGCTCCGGATGGCGATGCGTGCGTTCTGGGAGCGCGGATACGACGGGGTGAGCGTCGCGCAGGTGTGCGCGGAGGCGGGGATCGCCGCACCGAGCCTGTACGCGGCCTTCGGCGACAAGAAGGCGCTGTTCGAGAAGGCGTGCGCGCTCTACACCCAGCACCTGGACGAGGATCTGGAGCGCGACCTGTCGGCGCCCACGGCACGTGAGGCGATCGAACGCCTGCTGCGGTCCTCGGCCGAGCACTTCTCCGCACCCGGACAGCCCCCCGGCTGCCTCGTCATGGGCGAGCCACGGCTCACCGAACGGCGCGGCAGGACACGCGACATGATCCGGGCACGTCTGCGCCGGGCCGCCGCGGAGGGAGAACTCGCGTCAGCCGCCGAGGCCGACGGCGTCGCCACGTTCGTCGACACCGTGCTGGCCGGCATGGCCGCCCTGGCCCGCGACGGCGCCGACCGGACCCAACTCCTGGACGCGGCCCGTCACGCGGCCCGGGCCTGGCCCGCGTAACACCTCTCCCGGACTCGCCGGCACATGAGCGACGAAGGGGTTGCGGGGCGGAGTAGACCGGTCGTATAGTCCTGGGTGTCGGAACGCGACGCACACCGAACTCACCGAACTCCCGGAAGGGGACGGCATCATGGGACGCATCAAGGTCGGCACGGAGAACAGCACCGACATCGAGCTGCACTACGAGGACAAGGGGGACAAGGGGGCCGGGCAGCCGGTCGTCCTCATTCACGGCTACCCGCTGGACGGCAACTCCTGGGAGGGCCAGGTTCCGGCGCTGCTGGCGGCGGGCCACCGGGTCATCACCTACGACCGGCGCGGCTTCGGCAAGTCCAGCCAGCCCTCCACCGGTTATGACTACGACACGTTCGCCGCCGACCTGAACACCGTCATGGAGACCCTCGACCTGCGCGACGCGGTCCTGGTCGGCTTCTCGATGGGCACCGGCGAGGTCGCCCGCTACCTGTCCGCCTACGGCTCCGACCGGGTCGCCAAGGCGGTGTTCCTCGCGTCGCTGGAGCCGTATCTGGCGATCACCGACGACAACCCCGACGGCGCCGCCCCGCTCTCCTTCTTCGAGGGCGTGTCCGAGGCGGTGAAGAAGGACCGCTACGCCTTCTTCACCGGCTTCTACGCCGACTTCTTCAACCTCGACGAGAACCTGGGCACCCGGGTGAGCGAGGAAGCGGTGCGCAACGCATGGAACGTGGCGGCCGGTGCGGGCCCGATCGCCTCGGCCGCCGCACCGCTGACCTGGCCCACCGATTTCCGGGCCGACATCCCCCGGATCGACGTCCCCGCCCTGATCGTGCACGGCACGGGCGACCGGACCCTGCCCGTCGACGCCACCGGACGCCGCTTCGCCAAGGCCCTGCCCACCGCCGAGTACGTCGAGATCGACGGGGCGCCGCACGGGCTGCTCACCACCCACACCGCCGAGGTCAACGAGATCCTCCTGGACTTCCTCCGCCGGTGACGCACCGGGCCGGTGACGTGCCGGGCGGCTGACACACGGAACCGCATAGACGACTGGTCTAATGGACGGTAAGGTGACACGCATGCAAGCCGTTCAAGGCGACACCCGCCGCAGTATTCTCGACGCCGCCCAGCGCATCATGGCCCGCAAGGGATTCTCCGCGGTGGGCATCAACGAAGTCCTCTCCGCGGCCGGAGTGCCGAAGGGGTCGTTCTACCACTTCTTCGGCTCCAAGGACGCGTTCGGCGAGGCCCTGATCCGGGCCTACTTCACCGACTACCTGGCGGACATGGACCGCATCCTCGCCGAGCCGGGCCTGACCGTCGCAGAACGGCTGACGAACTACTGGCAGAGCTGGCGCGAGACGCAGAGCGTGGACGAATGCCAGGGCAAGTGCCTGGCCGTCAAGCTCGGCGCGGAGGTCTCCGACCTGTCGGAGGCGATGCGGCTCGCCCTCAAGGAAGGCACCACAGCCGTCACCGACCGCCTGGAACGGGCGATCATGGCCGGCCTGAAGGACGGATCGATCACCGTCGACGGCACCCCCCGTGACACCGCGCACGCCCTGTA
The DNA here is from genome assembly GCF_042800135.1 of Streptomyces sp. NPDC057654. NCBI lineage: Bacteria > Bacillati > Actinomycetota > Actinomycetes > Kitasatosporales > Streptomycetaceae > Streptomyces > Streptomyces sp. NPDC057654. Next base: position 5,627 of record NZ_JBHVHQ010000473.1, read on the forward strand.
CGACATGTGGCTCGGAGCGAGCGTCATGGTCAAGATCCACCGCGACATCGGCCCGCTGGACACCACGATGACGGTCACCCGTCAACTGCTGCACCTGTAGAACCGGCCGCACTCGGCCTCGAAGGCTCACCCGAACACCGGTCACGTCTCACACCCCGACCGAGACGACCGGTCTACTAGAAAAGAAGTCACGCAATGAAGATCCTCATCGTTCTCACCTCGCACGACGAGCTCGGCACCACCGGCCGCAAGACCGGCTTCTGGCTGGAGGAACTCGCCGCCCCCTACTACCGCTTCAAGGAAGCCGGCGCCGAGGTCGTCCTCGCCTCCCCCAAGGGCGGCAGGCCGCCCCTGGACGCCAAGAGCAACGAACCCGCCTTCCAGACCGACGAGACCCGCCGCTTCGAGGCCGACCCCGAGGCCATGGCCGACCTCGCCCACACCGTCCGTCTCGACTCGGTCTCCGCCGACGACTTCGACACCGTCTTCTACCCCGGCGGCCACGGCCCCCTGTGGGACCTGGCCGAAGACCCCACCTCCATCCGGCTCATCGAAACCATCCAGCGCGCGGGCAAGCCCCTCGCCCTGGTCTGCCACGCCCCCGGCGCCCTGCGCCACGCCACCAACCCCGACGGCACGCCCCTCGTCCAGGGCCGGAAGGTCACCGGCTTCACCAACGGCGAGGAAGCCGACGCCGGCCTCACCGACATCGTCCCCTTCCTCGTCGAGGACGAGCTCAAGCGGCTCGGCGCCGACTACTCCAAGACCGGCAACTGGCAGCCCCACGTCGTCATCGACGGCCTCCTCATCACCGGCCAGAGCCCCGCCTCCTCCGGCCCCGCCGCCGACGCCCTCCTCACCCTCCTCACCCTCGTCGACCAGGTCGACGAAGCCCGCATCTGACCCACACCCCGACCAACACCACCCCACACAC
>NZ_JBHVHQ010000474.1:0-6560 GCF_042800135.1 Streptomyces sp. NPDC057654
ACATGCGGCGACGCCGTGCCCCCGGGGTGCGGGGACACGGCGTCGGCCGGTTGAGCGCGTCGGCTCGTGAAGCGATGGGGCGCCGGATCAGTCGGCGAGGCGCTCGCCGGTGGAGGTCGAGAAGACGTGCAGCTCGCCCGGGCGCGGCACGACGTGCAGCACGGCGCCCTTCTCGGGCACCCGCCGCCCGTTCACGCGGACCACGAGGTCCTTCTTCTCGGCGCCGCCGATGTCCGCGGTGCCGTAGACGTACCCGTCCGCGCCGAGCTCCTCGACGACGTTCACGGTGACGGCGAGGCCGGCCGGGGCGTCCTTGGACTCCTTCGACAGGGACTTGGCCGCGCCCTCGCCCTCGCCGTTCGCGAGGTCGAAGTGCTCGGGCCGCACGCCGACGGTGACCGTGCTGTCGCCCTTGTCGGCCGCGGCGGACAGCGCCTCGCGGGAGACCGGGACGACGCTGTTGCCGAACTTCACGCCGCCGTCGGTGATCGGCACCTCGACGAGGTTCATGGCGGGGGAGCCGATGAAGCCCGCGACGAAGAGATTGTTCGGACGGTCGTACATATTGCGCGGCGAGTCGACCTGCTGGAGGAGCCCGTCCTTGAGCACGGCGACCCGGTCGCCCATGGTCATGGCCTCGACCTGGTCGTGCGTGACGTACACGGTGGTGATGCCCAGGCGGCGCTGGAGGCCGGCGATCTGGGTGCGGGTCTGCACGCGGAGCTTGGCGTCGAGGTTCGACAGCGGCTCGTCCATGAGGAAGACCTGCGGCTCGCGGACGATCGCGCGGCCCATCGCGACGCGCTGGCGCTGACCGCCGGAGAGCGCCTTGGGCTTGCGGCCCAGGTACTCGGTGAGGTCGAGGATCTTCGCGGCGTCCTCGACCTTCTGCCGGATCTCGCTCTTGTTGACGCCCGCGATCTTGAGGGCGAAGCCCATGTTGTCGGCGACCGTCATGTGCGGGTAGAGCGCGTAGTTCTGGAACACCATGGCGATGTCCCGGTCCTTCGGCGGCAGATGCGTGACGTCCCGGTCGCCGATCCGGATGGATCCGCCGTTGACGTCCTCCAGCCCCGCGAGCATCCGCAGCGACGTGGACTTCCCGCAGCCGGACGGCCCGACGAGGACGAGGAACTCGCCGTCCTCGATGGCGATGTCGAGCTGGTCGACGGCGGGCTTCTCGGTCCCCGGGTAGACCCGGGTGGCCTTGTCGTACGTGACCGTAGCCATGGCGATGTGGTCCCTTCACCGGCAGGAACGTGCCGGACGATCCGAGTAAAAGGAGTGGTCCAGTCCAATTGACGGGACTGCCCGTGACGCTACCCGCAGGCCACCCGCTTGTCAGTAGATGAACGGTCACGAAATTCTTGCGGTGCCCCCCTGACCTTGGCGTGGCTGGGCGAACCGGGCCCTGTGTAGAGTGGTCCCGCCTTCGCGTACGGGCCTATGTGCGCGATGCCGCCTTAGCTCAGTTGGCAGAGCTCCTGTCTTGTAAACAGGTGGTCGTCGGTTCGATTCCGACAGGCGGCCCACTGAACGCGCGGAACCGCGCTGTTGACGGCCCTCCGGAGAGATCGGGGGGCCGTCGCCGTTTTCCGCTCCCTTTTTCGCTCCCCCTTTTCGCTCCCCATAAAGGCCGCGATCGGCTCAGGCCATCGGTTTACGCTGCGGCCATGACCTCATCCTCTGTGCCCTCCGCGCCCCTGACGCCTCCCGCCCCCATCACCTCCGACGACTACGCGGCCCGTATGGCACGGGCCTCGCGGGCCGCGGCCGACGCCGGGCTCGCCGGGCTCGTGGTGACGCCGGGGCCCGACCTCGGCTGGCTCTGCGGCTACCGGCCGACCGCCGAGACCGAGCGGCTCACCGCGCTGCTGCTGGCCCCGGACCGCGAGCCGCTGCTGCTGGTGCCGACGCTGGAGAAGCCCGACGCGCAGCGCGCGGTCGGGGCCGGCGCGGTGCGGATCAGCGGCTGGACGGACGGCGAGGACCCGTACCGGGCCGTGGGCGGGCTGCTCGGGGACGTCAAGGGGCGCTACGGCGTCTCGGACAACGCCTGGGCGCTGCATCTGCTGGGGCTCCAGCGGACGTTCCCGGACTCGGGGTACTCGGCGTTCACGGAGGTGCTGCCGATGCTCCGGGCGGTGAAGGACGCGCACGAGGTGGAGCGGCTCGCGGCGGCGGGCGCGGCGGCGGACGCCACGTTCGAGGAGATCGCCCAGGTGCGCTTCGCGGGGCGGCGGGAGAGCGAGGTCGCGGCGGACCTCGCCGCGTCGCTGCTGCGCAACGGGCACAGCCAGGTGGACTTCACGGTCGTCGGCTCGGGCCCGAACGGCGCCAGCCCGCACCACGAGGCGGGCGAGCGGGTCATCGAGGAGGGCGACATGGTCGTACTCGACTTCGGCGGCCTGAAGGACGGCTACGGCTCCGACACGACCCGTACGGTCCACGTCGGCGAGCCGACCGCCGAGGAGCGCAAGGTGCACGACGTCGTGCGCGAGGCGCAGCAGGCCGGGTTCGAGGCGGTACGGCCCGGGGTGGCCTGCCAGGAGATCGACCGGGTGGCGCGGCAGGTCATCAAGGAGGCGGGGTACGGGGAGTACTTCATCCACCGAACCGGGCACGGCATCGGCGTGACCACGCACGAGCCGCCTTACATGGTCGAGGGCGAGCACCTGCCTCTGGTGCCGGGGATGTGCTTCTCGATCGAGCCGGGGATCTATCTGCCGGGCCGGTTCGGGGTGCGGATCGAGGACATCGTGGTGTGCACGGAGTCGGGCGGCAGGCGGCTGAACAACACGGCGCGGGAGCTGCGGGTGGTGGCCTGACGCCCGCGGTCGGGGCGCCGTCTCGTCGCTACGGGGCGTCCGCGGGCGCGATGTCGTTCTTGGGCGCCTTGGCCGTCACCATGGTCCCGGCGACCACCGCGGCCAGGAGCATGATCGCGGCGCCCCAGCCGATGGCGATGGTGAAGCCGTGCACGACGCCGTCCTTGATCACGGCCCCCTTGACGGCCGGGGTCGGCGCCCCGCCCGTACGCGCCGCGGCCTCCTTCATGTGGGAGGCGATGTACGTGGTGGAGGCGGACGTGGCGATGGTGTTCAGGAGGGCGGTGCCGATGGAACCGCCCACCTGCTGGGCGGTGTTGACCGTCGCCGAGGTCACGCCGGAGTCCTGCGGGGCGACGCCGCTGGTGGCGGTGGCCATGACGGGCATGAAGATCAGGCCCATGCCGAGGCCGACGAGGAGTTCGGCGGGCAGGACGTGCGAGACGTAGGCCGGTTTGGCGGTCAGGAACGTCAGCAGGAAGAGGCCGACGGCGGCCAGGACGGCGCCGGGGGTCATCAGGACGCGCGGCGGCAGGTGGTGCAGCAGCCGGGCGGAGATCTGCGTGGAGCCGACGATGATGGCGGCCGTCATGGGGAGGAACGCCATGCCGGTCTTGACGGGCGAGTAGCCGAGCACGACCTGCAAGTAGTAGGTCATGAACAGGAACATCCCGAACATGGCGATGACGGCGAGCCCCATGGTGGCGAACGCGCCCGCGCGGTTGCGGTCGCGGACGATGTGCAGCGGCAGCAGGGGGCTCGGGGCGCGCGTCTGCCACCAGGCGAAGGCGGCGAGCAGCGCGAGGCCGCCGGCCAGCAGGCCGAGTACGAGCGCGTCGTTCCAGCCGCGCGGCTCGGCCTCGCTGCACCCGTAGACGATCGCGACGAGGCCGCCGCAGCCGAGGATCGCGCCGGGCACGTCGAGGCGTACGTTGCCGTGGCCGGGGCGGTCGTGGAGCAGCATGGTGGCGCCGAGGAACGCGATGAGGGCGATGGGGATGTTGACGTAGAGGCACCAGCGCCAGTCGAGGTACTCGGTGAGCAGGCCGCCCGCGATCAGCCCGATGGCGGCGCCGCCGCCCGCGATGGCCCCGTAGATGCCGAACGCCTTGCTGCGCTCCTTGATGTCGGTGAACGTCGTGGTGAGCAGGGAGAGCGCGGAGGGGGCCAGGAGGGCTCCGAAGGCGCCTTGCAGGGCGCGGGCGAGGAACAGCATGCCCTGGCTGGACGCCGCGCCGCCGAGCGCGGAGGCGGCGGCGAACCCGATGAGCCCGATCAGGAAGGTGCGCTTGCGGCCGACGAGGTCCGCGACGCGCCCGCCGAGGAGCAGCAGACCGCCGAAGGCGAGGGTGTAGGCGGTGATCACCCATTGCCGGTTGCCGTCGGACATGTTCAGGTCGCGCTGCGCGGAGGGGAGCGCGATGTTCACGATGGTGGCGTCGAGCACCACCATGAGCTGCGCCAGCGCGATGATCACCAGCCCCCACCAGCGGCGGGGGTCGGGGTGCGGGGTGCTGCCCGTGGAGGCGGATATGTGGCTCTGGGTCATCGGGAGACCTGCTTTCGCGGCCGCTCGCGTTCGTGGGCCCTGCCGCACGCCGTGGGGCGGGCGGTGAGCTGGTGCCCGGCGCGTACCCGCTTTACCGCGTACGCACGTATCGACGCGCTCGTTTAGCGTAGGCGCTCCGGGGGCGGGGCGCGCTCCGGACGGGCGGGGTCCGGGCGGCGAGGCGTGGGACCGGGCTGTTGCGGGTCGTTCCCACGCAGGTCAGGGGCGTTGTCAGTGCCGTGTGCCACGGTATGTGCGGGAGGCGGTACGGGTGACTGCGGGAATGGTTGAGGAGGCGGCGCGATGACGGCGCGGGGCAAGCGGAGTGTGCGGGCGGTGCGGGTGCCGGAGGTGCGGCTGCCGCCGCTGCGGCCGTTCCAGGACGGGGAGCTGGAGACGGAGGGGGACTACGACGGGGTCGGCTTCGAGGACCTGGACTTCGTGGGCCAGGAGGGGCGCGGGGCGCGGTTCATGGACTGCCGGCTGACGCGCTGCGCGCTGGACGAGACGCGGCTGGGCCGGGCGCGGTTCGTGGACTGCGTGCTGGAGGGCGTCCGGGGGGTGGGCACGGATCTGGCGCAGGCGTCGCTGCGGGACGTGGAGCTCGTGGACGCGCGGCTGGGCGGCACGCAGTTGCACGGCGCGGTGCTGGAGCGGGTGCTGGTGCGCGGCGGGAAGATCGACTATTTGAATCTGCGCAAGGCGGTGCTCAGGGACGTGACGTTCGAGGGGTGCGTGCTGTCCGAGGCGGACTTCGGGAACGCGCGGCTGGAGCGGGTGGTGTTCCGGGACTGCGCGGTGCGGCGGGTCGATTTCACGGCGGTGCGGATGACGGACGTCGATCTGCGGGAGGTGACCGAGCTGGACATCGCGCGGGGCGTGGACCAGTTGGCGGGGGCGGTCATCAGCCCGGCCCAGCTCTTCGATCTGGCACCGGCGTTCGCGGCGCAGATAGGGGTGCGGGTGGAGTGACGGGGGCGGGCTGAGGGGAGGGGCGACGGGTTGAGGGGAGGGGCGGTTCGTGATCTCGTGACATCGGCTTGTCGGACACGCTGTACGAACCCTTGTACGCTGTGTGCGGTTCTACTCACGTCTACTCACGGGAGCGGGCGAGCGGTGGCCGGCGGCCGCTGTTCCGAGGGAGGCGGCCGTATGCGGTTACTGTTCGACGCCTCGCGGTTCGCGCCGGCGGATCGCGCCGGGGCCATGTCGGACTTCCTGACGGCCACATCGGGCACTCCCCACCGAGTCCGAGTGCTCGCCGACCGGCCCACGTCCGCCCGGGTCCGCGTGTCCGGGACGGAACTGGACGGCGGGGTCCTCTTCGCGGAGACGGTCGGCGGCGGCCTCGCGATCGAACGCACCGGAGCGGAACTGCGGGGAACCGGTCCGGAGCGGGTCTACTTCCTGCTGTTCGACGGCGACCTGCCCGGCCACTACGAACACGACGGCGTCAGCCGCCCGTTGCGTCGCGGCGATCTCTACGTCACGGATATGAACACCGCCTTCTCCTACCGTGCCGCTGCCGCCTACAGGGCGGGTTTCGTCCAGGTCGACCGTTCCCGGCTGGAGACGGACCTGGAGACCGTCCGCAGGGCCGACCACCGGCTGCCGAGCAGCCCCCTGTACGGAGTGGTCCGCGACCATCTGGCATCGCTGTCCGCCAACGCTCCGCTGCTGACCGGCGCCGAGGACCGTGAGTCCGCCACCGAGGCGACCGTCGCTCTGCTGAAGGGGCTGGTGGCCAGCGCTGCCCGGGACGACGACGCCGCGTCCCGCGGCGCCGTTCACGACCATCTCCTGGACCGGATCAGACTCTTTCTCCGCATGCACGCCGGGGACCAGGGCCTCGGCCCCGACGACATCGCCGCGGCCCACGCCATCTCGGTGCGCAAGCTGTTCCAGCTCTGGCAGTCCCAGCCGCTCTCCCTCAGCGAATCCATCATGCAACTGCGTCTGGAGGCCGCTCGGCGACGTCTGATCGCGCGACCGGACCTCACCATCGCCGCCGTCGCCCATGCCAGCGGGTTCGCCGACGCCTCGCACTTCTCCCGCCGCTTCCGTCGCGCGTCGGGCCGCACCCCGACCGCTTGGCGCGCCGAACATCACGACCGCTCTTCCGGGGGCGACGCGGGCGCCCCCGGGCGGGTGGGGTAGCCGGCGCCCTATGCCCGGCAGAAGGG
>NZ_JBHVHQ010000475.1:0-6555 GCF_042800135.1 Streptomyces sp. NPDC057654
GTGCGGGCGTCGGGGTCCACCCGGACGTCCCAGGCGTCGAGGAGCGCGGCGGCCTCGGTGCGGAGCCTGCGCCAGTTGATGACGGAGCGCCGGGTCGGCTGACGGTTGATGAAGAGGTTCTCGGCGACGGTGAGTTCGGGCACGACGGTGGGCTTCTGGTAGACGCAGGCCACCTTGGCGCGCCAGGCGTCGCGGTCGGAGAGCGGCGGCGCGCTCTCGCCGTCGAAGGAGATGGTCCCCTCGTCCGGCGGCTGAAGGCCGGTCAGGATCGATACGAGGGTGGACTTCCCGGCGCCGTTGCGGCCGACCAGGGCGTGTGATTCGCCGGGCAGTACGGTCAGCCGGCCGTCGCGCAGGGCGGTGGTGGGTCCGTAGCGCTTGGTGATGCCGGTGGCCTCGACGAGGGGGCGCGGGGCGGTGTCGGTGCTCATTTCGCCGCGTTCACCGTGTTGCCCCACAGCTTCTTGTCGTCCACGTTCGCCTTGGTGACCAGCGGGGTGGGCAGCTGGTCCTCCAGGGTGCCGCTGGGCAGCTTGACGATCGTGGAGTCGTGGTCGGTGGGGCCGGGCTTGAAGGCCTTACCGGCCATGGCGGCCTTGATGTAGTACATGCCGTACTTGGCGTAGGCGTCGGCGGGCTGGGAGAGGGTGGCGTCGATCTCGCCCTTGCGGATCGCGTCGAATTCCTGCGGGATGCCGTCGTTGGAGACGATGGTGATGTGGCCGCTCGTGCCGGCCTTCTTGAGCATGCCCTTGCTCTTGAGGGTCTGGAGGGTGGGGGCGAGGTAGACGCCGCCCGCCTGCATATAGATGCCCTTGATGTCGGGGTTGGAGTTGAGCAGGGTATCGAGCTTGGAGGCCGCGGTGTCGGACTCCCATTTGGCGGGGATCTCCAACACCTTGACCTTGGGGTATTTCTGCTTCATGCAGGTGCGGAACGCCTCGGAGCGCTCCCGGCCGTTGACCGAGGCGAGGTCGCCCATGATCTGCACGACCTTGCCGGAGGACTGCTGCTTGCCGAGGTATTCGCAGGCCCGCGTCCCGTAGGCAACGTTGTCGGCGCGTACGACCATGGCGACCTTGCCCTTCTCGGGGGCGACGTCGACGGCGACGACGGGGACGCCCTTGCGGTCGGCCTGGTCGAGTCCGGCGGCGATGGCGGCGCTGTCGAGGGGGGCGACGACGAGACCGTGCACGCCCTGGTTGAGCTGGTTGTTGATGTCGGTGATCTGCTGGGCCGAGTCGCTGTTGGAGTTGACGGTCTTGAGCGCGTCGACGCTCTCGGCCTTGGCCATCTTGGGCACGTAGTCGTTGTAGGACTGCCAGAACGGCGAGGTCAGCAGCGGCACGATCACTCCGACCTTGCCGTCGCCGCCCTTGCCGCCCCCGCCGGACGCGGTGTCCTTCGTGCTGCCGCACGCCGTGAGCGCCAGCGCGGCGCAGGCCGCCGCCGCCATCGCGCGCACGGTCCGCGTGCTCAACCTCGCCTGCCTACCGGTCATCTGACGGCTCCTCACCAAGGACGGCGCTGGGTCGCGGCCCGGTAGCCGGGACCGGCCGCGCCGAATATTTATCAGACCTCTTGGCCAGCACAACACCCCTCGGACCGCGATTTCCGCGACTTGAAGGAGTATTGGTCCGATCACTTGCGTGGGTAGACTGCCGCGACACGGACGCCGGGAGGGGAACCATGGAGGACACCACGCCCCCCAAGGGGACAGTGACGCAGCGCGCGATCGAGCAGATCAAGGCGATGATCGCGGACGGCCGGCTGGAGGCCGGGCAGCGGCTGCCCACCGAGCGCGACTTCGCGGCCCAGCTGGGCATCTCCCGCTCCTCGATGCGGGAGGCGATCCGCGCGCTGACCGTCCTCGGCGTGCTCCAGGCCCGGCACGGCTCGGGGATCTACGTCACCCGGCTGGAGACCGGCGACCTGCTGGAGACCTTCGGGGTGGTGGCGCAGATCTCCCGCGGTCCGCGGCTGGTGGAGCTGATGGAGGTGCGACGCATCCTGGAGTCCACGGCGACCGCGCTGGCCGCGGCCCGGATCACCGACGAGCAGCTCGACACCGTGGCGGAGCACCTCCAGGCGATGAACGCGACCGAGGACCCGGAGGAGATCCTCGCCGCCGATCTGGCCTTCCACCGGGCGATCTGTCTGGCGGCGGGCAACGACTCGCTGGCCGCGATCGTGGAGGGCCTCTCCTCGCGCACCTTCAGGGCCCGGGTGTGGCGCGGCTACCAGCAGGAGGGCGCGTACGACCGTACGCGCAAGGAGCACGCCCGTATCCACCGGGCGCTGGTGGACCGCGATCCGGAGGCGGCCCGGGTGGCGGCGGCGGCACACGTCGGCGAGGTGGAGGAGTGGCTGCGCGCCCAACTGGACCCGACAGCATGAGCGTTAAGGGCCTGGGCGCGCAGGCGGTTCCGGGCATGCGCGACGCCCCCGCGGAGGAGTAGGCGCGGGGGCGTGCGGTCTTGGGGTGTCATGAGGCGTGATGCCTCGTCAGCAGGTCTGCCACAGCCGCGTCATGACGCGGACTCCGAAGCGCAGGCCCTCCAGCGGAACCCGCTCGTCCACGCCGTGGAAGAGGCGGCCGTAGTCGAGGTCGTGCGGCAGCTTGAGGCCCTTGAAGCCGAAGCAGCGGATGCCGAGCTTGCTGAACGCCTTCGCGTCCGTACCGCCGGGGTTGCAGTAGGGCACGGGGTGGCCGTCGGGGTCCTCGGCGCGTACGGCCGCGCACATCGCGTCGACGAGGGGGCCCTCGAAGGGGGTCTCCATGCCGATGTCGTGGTTGACCCACTCGCGGCCGACCGAGGGCAGCAGCAGTTCGTCGATGGTGTCGATGAGCTCCTGCTCGTGGCCGGGCAGGAAGCGGCCGTCGACGCGGGCGGTGGCCTTGCCGGGGATCACATTGGTCTGGTAACCGGCCTGGAACATGGTCGGGTTGGCCGAGTTGCGGAGGACGACCTGCATGAAGTCGGCGACCGGGCCGAGCTTGGCGAGGCTGCCCTCGATGTCGTTCTCGTCGAAGTCGACGCCGTAGAGGCGGGCGGCCTCGGTGAGCAGCTCGCGGACCGGCTCGATCAGGCGGATGGGGAAGGTGTGGCGGCCGATGCGGGTGAGGGATTCGGCGAGGTCGGTGACGGCGTTCTCGTCGTTGGGCGAGGAGCCGTGCCCGGCCCGGCCGCTCGCGGTGAGCTCCATCCAGGCCATGCCGCGCTGCGCGTTCTCGATCGGATAGAGGCGGCGGTCGTCGTCGATGGCGAAGGAGAAGCCGCCGCCCTCGCCGATCGCCTCGGTGACGCCCTCGAACAGCTCGGGCCGGTGCTCGACGAGCCAGTGGCCGCCGAACTTGCCGCCCGCCTCCTCGTCCGCGAGGAACGCCAGCACCAGGTCGCGGGAGGGGACCGTGCCCGTACGGGCGAAGTGCCGGGCGGTGGCGAGCATCACCGCGACAGTGTCCTTCATGTCGATCGCGCCGCGGCCCCACAGATAGCCGTCGCGGATCTCGCCGGAGAACGGCGGCACCTGCCATTCGGCGGCGTCGGCCGGTACGACGTCGAGGTGGCCGTGGACGAGGAGGGCGCCGCGCTCGGGGTCGCTTCCCGCGATCCGGGCGATGACGCTGGCCCGGCCTGGGGCGCTCTCGATCAGCTCGGAGTCGATGCCGGCCTCGGCGAGCTTGCCGCGGACCCAGTCGGCGCAGGCGCGCTCGTCGCTGGTGGGGTTGGAGGTGTCGAACCGGATCAGCTCCCGGCAGAGGTCGACGACCTCCTCCTCGGCGGGGCCGGGCCGCGCGCCGGGGGTGTGCTGGGTGTCGGTGGTGTTCATGCCGCTCCCATGGGGGTTGCTTCGCGGGCGTCGGGAAGGCTGGTGTCCCCGTCGTCCAGGGTGGAGGTGCCGTAGCTCTTGATCCAGCCGAGGCCGCCGAGTACGCAGTACAGGACGAAGGCGGTGAGCAGGGAGTTCAGCGCGGGGATGCCGGCGGTGACGAACTTGCCGACGCAGAACGCGGCGGCCCAGATCACCAGGGACATCGGCACCCAGGTGGGCGCGGACGCGGGCAGCGTCTCGGCGTCGCGGGTGGCGTCCAGGGGCTTGCGCATCCGCCGCACCACCCAGTATTCGGCCACGATGATGCCGCCGATGGGCGGGATCGCGACGCCGAGCGTGGAGAGGAACTCGGTGAAGTGGGCCATGACCCCGATCGCGGAGAGCACGGTGCCGACGATGCCGAGTCCGACGGTGACGACGCCGCGGTGCAGCCGCTTGCCGAAGACGACCTGGAAGAAGTTGACGATGCCGAGGGAGGAGCCGTACAGGTTCCAGTCGTTGATCTTCGCGGTGGACAGGATGACCACGATCGCGCCGACCGCGCCGGAGGTGGAGAGCACGATGTGGGTGACGTCGCTGCTCTTGACCAGGTGGCCGAGGAGCACGCCGATCATGCCGACGATGTACTCGGAGAGGATCATGGAGGAGGCGCTCTGCACGAAGACGTGCGAGCCCTTCTTGTTGTAGCGCGTCATCTCGGGGGCGACGATCGCGCCGGTCATATAGCCGCCGGCGATGGCGGTGGCGGCGACCGCGAGCGGCAGGTGCTCGCCCGGCGGCGGGGCGCTGATCAGCTCGGAGACCGAGTGGTGCATGAGCGTGGTGGTGACGGACCAGGCGATCAGCGCGAAGAAGAGCGGGGTGGCGATCTTCGCGAGCAGCGCCATGTACTTGAAGCCGAAGATCACCAGGGCGGTGATGGCGACGCCCGCGACGGCGCACCACAGCGCGGACGGGCCGCCGACCAGGGCGGCGACGCTGTTGCCGAAGATCGTGTTCTGGACGCCGAACCAGCCCACCAGGCTGACCGCGATGACGAGGCTGACCAGCGCGGAGCCGTTGCGGCCGAAGCCGATCCAGCGGGTGAGCAGCGGGGTGGCGAGGCCCTCGCGCATGCCGGCCAGGCCGATGGCGAAGATCACGATCTCCAGGATGACCGCGCCGAGCGTGAAGGCGAGGAACGCCTTGCCGAAGGTCATGCCGACGCCGATGGTGGCGCCCAGGGTGAACTGGGAGAGCGAGCCGGACTGGCCCAGCCACTGGAGCAGCATGGTCCAGAAGCCGAATCGCTCGGAGCGCGGGACGCGGGACAGCGCGTAGTCGTCGCTGCCCACCGCCTTCGTTTCGGTGACTGCCATCAGGACTCCTGTGCTCTGCCGAGGGTCTGGAGGTGTGCGAGGGACCCGTAGCGGCCCACGAGGTTGTCGAACTCCACCTCGTCGTGGAAGTCCAGCCGCCCGTCGCCGTACGCCTTGGCGACCTCGATCGCGTACCGGGCGGCGGTGGCGATGTCGCTCTCGTGGCTGGCGCCCGTGGCGCAGCCCGGGACGGCGGCGGCCGAGGTGATCGCGAGCCCCACGACGGGGGCGGCGGTGGCCGTGGCGGGCTGAAGAATCGAATTGATGTGATGTACACCGTTACCGTACGGCGTAATGTCCTGAGTCGTCACGGGATAGGTGACCAGGGGCTCGCCGGAGACGACGGCCAGCAGCTCGCCGAGCTGGTCGGCGACGCGCAGCACCCAGCCCTCCTTGACGGTGGGCGACAGCGCGAGGCCCCGGTGGTTGATGATGCGGTTGCCCTTGGTGGTGTCGATGGACAGGACCGCGTCCATCTCGTCCGTGACCTCGTGCCGGTTCATGGTCGCGATGTCGACGGGCGAGCCCATGAACGGCACCGGGTCGTGCGGCTCGGTGGGCGCGCTGGGGCAGATGTGGGTGGCCACGATCACGTCACCCGGCAGGGTGTCGCCGCGGCGCCGCATGTCGAGGAGCTTGGCGGCGGCGGCGATGGCCGAGGCGGCGCCGTCGGCGTCGGAGACCATGCCGGTGATCTCCGGGCGGGCGCCGACGCCGCCGAGGCGGCCGACGACGCCGAGGGTGCGGGCGCTGCCGCCGCCGCTGCGGCCCGCGGTGCCGGGGATGCGGACGAGCACGAAGTCGGTGGAGCCCCGCTCGCCCTGGACGGTGGTGACCTGCGCGCCCGAGCCTTCGGGGCCGGCGACGGTGTCGAGGTAGTCCACGACGTGCTTGCCGGAGGCCATGGGGTCGTCCAGGAGGTCCACGACATCCAGCACATACTTCAACATCAGCCGCTTCTTTCACTGTTCCGGGCGGGGGTGTTCCCAGCAGATTGAGGTGGGATAGCGTTGAACGCAAGAGTTTCCCGTTATCTGCAATCGAGGTCTGCATGGTGAGATACCCGAAGGGGGCGGACCGGCGATGACCGACCACGCGGACCGCCGGACCCCGCCCGGCCTGCTCCAGACCGTCGACCGGGCGCTGCTCGTCCTGCTCGCCTTCGAGCGGACCCGCCCGGACTGGGGGGTGACCGAGGTCGCCGAGGAGTTCGGCTGGGACACCTCGGTCGCGCAGCGGCTGCTGGCGACGCTGGCCGGGCGCGGCTTCCTGGTCTCGGACCCGGCCACCCGGCGGTACCGGATCGGCCCGGCCGTGCTGCGGCTGGGGCGGCTGTGGGAGCGGTCGGGGACGCTGGAGC
>NZ_JBHVHQ010000476.1:0-6555 GCF_042800135.1 Streptomyces sp. NPDC057654
GGGCCAGGAGCTTGCCGATGTACGGGTCGCCGCCGCCTCCGGTGCCGAGGATGCCGGCGCCGCGGGCGATGTCGTCGAGGATGTCGAGGGTGATCTCACGCATGGGGGGTCGCTCCGTCGTGCCGCTGGGTGCCGGGCTGGTCGGGATCATGCGGGCGGGGCCGGTCGCGGCCCAGCCTGCCGAGGTCGAGGTCGCCGACGGCCTTGACGCGGATGCGCGTCGCGCCGCCCGGCAGATACGCGAGCGGCACTTCCTCGATGTCCACGATCCGTACGCTGCCGTGCCGGGCGCCCGCCTCCTCGGCACGGCCCGCGGCCTCCTCGCGGGCCTCGGCGAGCACCGCCTCGCGGCGGCCTTCGGGCACCTGGAAGACGCGGTCGACCTCGCCGCCGACCTGTGCGATGGCGGCGCCGACCGCGTTGGCCACGCCGAAGTGGCCGGGGCGGCGCACGTCGTCGAAGCCGGGCAGGGTTCCGGGTACGAGGATCGAGCCGCCGCCGACGGCGACGACCGGCAGGGGCGCGGCCGAGGTGCGCATCCGGTCGACGCTCTCCGCCAGCCGTTCGGCGATCCGCGCGAGGGCGCGGTCGGTGAACTCGGGGCTCAGGTGGGCGACGCGGCTGCGGTCGCCGATGTCGGCGCGGCCCGCGGCGACGGCGAGGTCGGTGGCCGTCAGGGTGGCGCCGCCGAAGACGAGGGCTTCGTCGGTGAGCCGGTAGCCGACGGACCGGGGGCCGGTCTCGGCGTCGTCGGATACGTGGGAGCCGCCGCCGATGCCGAGGGAGAGGACGTCGGGGATGCGGAAGTTGGTGCGGATGCCCGCGGCCTCGCTCTCGCCCGCGGCCTCGCGCGGGAAGCCGCCCGCGAGGATGCCGACGTCGGCGGTGGTGCCGCCCACGTCGACGACGGCGCAGTCCCCGAGCCCGGAGAGGAAGGCCGCGCCGCGCATGGAGTTGGTGGGCCCGGACGCGAAGGTCGCCACCGGGTACGTACGGGCGAAGTCCACGTCCATCAGCGTCCCGTCGTTCTGGGACAGGAAGAACGGCGCGGTGATCGACACCTTGGCGAGGGCCTCGCCGAAGGACTCCACGATGACGGTGGCGAGGTCGCGCAGGGCGGCGTTGACGATCGTGGCGTTCTCGCGGGCGAGCAGTCCGATGCGGCCCAGTTCGTGGGAGAGCGAGAAGTGCGTGGCGTCGCCGAGCTCGGCGCGGAGGATGTCCGCGGCGCGCCGCTCGTCCTCCTCGGCGACGGGCGAGAACACGGAGGAGATCGCGACGGAGGTGATGCCGCGGGCGGCGATGTCGGCCGCGGTCCGCTTCAGCTCGTCGGGGTCCAGCGGGGACAGCGGCCGGCCGTCGTACTCCCGGCCTCCGTGGCACAGATAGCCGTGCCCGCCGACGGCGGCGCGCTGCCGCTCCGGCCAGTCGGTCATGGGCGGCAGCGCGGCCGTGGCGGGCAGGCCGAGCCGTACGGCCGCGACGGGGGCGAGCCGGGCGCCCTCGATGAGCGCGTTGAGGAAGTGGGTGGTGCCGATCATCACGGCGGTGACGGACTCGACGGGCGGGTCGAGGGCGCGGACGGCCGCCGTGACGCCGGACGTGATGTCCGCCGTCGTCGGCGACTTGGCGGCCGCGAGCACCCGGTCGTCGTCCCCGAGCAGGGCGGCGTCGGTGTTGGTTCCTCCGACGTCGATACCGATGCGCATGGTGGTGTCTTTCGCTGGTTTGCGGGTGGGGGGGCTCTTTCGCCGGGTTCCGGGTGGGCGCTGTCGTAGGGGCGGTGGTCGGGCAGTGCCCCGGAAGGCGGGCGGGGAGGGGCGGGCCGTACGAACCAGCGTACGAAGGGGGTCCGACACAGCTGGACCGGGGCGCGCCGTCCAAGCCTTCCGTCCGGCTCCCATCAGCTACGAACTTGTTCGTCACGAACATGTTCGTTAGAGTTTTCGGCATGACAGCGAAGACGCCCAGGAGCCGTCGGGAGCGGCCCGCCAAGCCCGCCCTCACCCGCGACGGCATAGTCGACACGGCGGTCGGGCTGATGCGCGCCGAAGGGCTCAGCCGCGTCACCATGCGCCGCCTGGCCCAGGAGCTCGACACCGGCCCCGCCTCGCTCTACGTGTACGTGCGCAACACCGCCGAACTGCACGCGGCCGTGCTCGACGAGATGCTCGGCGCGGTCGACCTCGGCCCGGCCCGGACGCCCGGCGAGTGGCGCGGCCGGCTGGTGCGGGTCCTCACCTCGTACACGACGGTGCTGTTCGAGAATCCCGGCCTCGCCCAGTCGGCGCTGGTCGCCCGGCCGGCCGGCAAGAACTACCTCGACCTGGTGGAAGCCCTGCTCTCGCTGCTCGACGAGGGCGGCGTCCCGGCCCGGCGGGCGGCGTGGGCCGTCGACCTGCTGCTCCAGTACGGGACCGCGACCGCCGCCGAGCACGCCGGCAAGGAGGAGACCACCGCCGGGTCCGGCGAGTGGGACGCGGTCGCCGCGGCGCTGCGCGACGCCTCCGGGCAGACGCACCCGCACCTCGCCGCGCTGGGCGCCGAGCTGCTCTCCGGTACCGGCCCCGAGCGCCTGGCCTGGGGCTTCCAGCTGCTGATCAACGGAACACTGCACACCCCGAGGCCCGACGCCGGGCCGGCGGAGAACGACCGGCCGGCACCAGCCGCCACGGAAGGACACGAGAAATGACGACGCACCAGCCCATCACCGTGGTCGGCGGCGGCCTCGGCGGCCTCACCCTCGCCCGGGTCCTGCACCTGAACGGGATCGCGGCGGCCGTACTCGAACTCGACGCCTCGCCGACCGCCCGGCACCAGGGCAACATGCTGGACATGCACGAGGAGTCCGGCCAGGCCGCACTGCGCGCGGCCGGTCTCTACGACGAGTTCCGGGCGCTCGTCCACCCCGGCGCCGAGGCCATGCGCATCCTCGACAAGGACGCGAACCTCCGCTGGGAGGACTCCGGCGACGACTCCAACCGGCCCGAGGTGCACCGGGGCGCGCTGCGCGACCTGCTGCTCGACGCCCTGCCCGACGACACGGTCCGCTGGGGCTCCAAGGTCTCCGCCGCCCGCGCCCTCGGCGACGGGCGGCACGAGGTGACGCTCGCCGACGGCGCCGTCCTCACCACCGACCTGCTGATCGGGGCCGACGGCGCCTGGTCGAAGGTGCGCCCGCTGGTCTCGGAGGCCACACCCGTCTACTCCGGCCTCTCCTTCGTCGAAGCGCACATGGACGACGCCGACGCCCGGCACCCGCGGAGCGCGGCCGTCGCCGGCGGCGGCATGATGTTCGCGCTCGACGAGGGGATGGGCTTCCTCGTCCACCGCGCGGCCGACGGCTCGCTGCACACGTACTGCGCGCTGCGGGCCCCCGAGGACTGGGCCGCCTCGCTCCTCGCCGACGAGGGCGCGGACTCCGAGGCGGCGAGGGCCCGTGTGCTGGAGCCGTTCGCCGACTGGGACGAGAGCCTGCGGGCGCTGGTCGCGGGCAGCGACGGCGCGCTCGTCCCCCGGGCGATCCACGCCCTGCCGGTCGGGCACAGCTGGGCGCGCACGCCCGGTGTGACGCTGCTCGGCGACGCGGCCCATCTCATGTCCCCGTTCGCGGGCGAAGGCGCGAACCTCGCGATGCTCGACGCCGCCGAGCTCGCCGCGGCCATCGTGGCGCACCCCGGCGACACGGAGGCGGCGCTGGCCGCGTACGAGCGGGACCTCTTCCCGCGCAGCGAGGCGTCGGCCGCCGAGTCCGCCGCCAATCTCGACATCTGCTTCCGCGCGGACGCGCCGCAGGGGCTCGTGGATCTCATGCAGCAGTACAACGACGAAGCTGCCGAAGCGACAAGCTGACGGACCGACCGCCTGACAGATCATCAAGCGGTCGGCCTCACAGGGTAGTTCAGCCGCAGGACCCCGCCGGGCGGGTGCGTGTCACCACGTCGCTGTGGCCGGTGGTGGAGTCCGTCCACACCACCTGCCGGCCGCCCGGCATGCCGGCCCACATCTGCTCGCCCCGGTTGCAGGACACCCGGTCCTTCCGCTTCCCGTCCGCCGAGAACTGCCACAGCTTGGGCAGCGCCTCGTTGCGGTATTCGGGGGCGGGCGTCCAGGTGGCGGCGGTCACCGCGTCCCGCGTGGCGATGAGGTCGATGCCCTCGATGGCGCCCGGACCGCCCGCCGGGCTGAGGTCCACGACGTTGCCGCCGTCGAGGTCGGCGCGGCGCACGGCCGTCAGCCGGTTCTCCTCCGCCTCGTTGGCCAGCCAGAACACATGGTCCCCGTTGATCGCGGTCGGCCCGGTGTCCTTGAGCGTCCCGAGCTGCCCCATCCGGGTCCGTACGCCCGTCTTGAGGTCGAGCACCTCGGTCCCGTACGTCCAAGTGCCCTCGGAACGCCGGCTGGTGGCGTACGCGATGCGGCCGTCGCTGATCGACGGGTAGCCGGAGTTCACGCTCCGGTCGCCGGTCACGTCCACCGGGGTCGGGTCGCTGAGCCGCAGATACTCCACGATCGACCGGGCCCCGCGGGGCCGCGACTCCACGACGACCACGTCGCCCTCGATCTGGAGCTCGGGCCCGACCCGCCGGCCGGTCCACAGCTTCTTGACGGGCCCGCCCGCGATCGGCCGCGCGAGGAGGTCCACGGTCCTGCGGTTGTACGCGAACCACACCACGGTCTTCCCGTCGGTGGCGGGATGCACGTGGTAGCGGCCGTCGTTGGGGCTGATCCGCTGCGGCGCGCCGGAGCCGTCGGCGCGGCCGGCCCACACGGAGTACGGCTCGCTGCCGTTCTCGTTGGACTTGGAGGCAGCCCACCAGCCGCCGCCCGCTCCCACCCGGACGCCGTCCGTGTTGACGTCGCCCAGCAGCGGGTCGGAGTCGACGCCCGTGGCGAGTTCCCAACCCGGCACGATGCCATGGGCGTTGAAGGACCGTTCGACGGCCTTGAGCTGTTTCGCGGACGCCTTGAGGTCACGGGCGGCGGCGAGCACCGCGTCGCGGCCCTCGGTGAATCCGTCCAGCGGAGTCAGATACGCGGTGAGCGCCCGGTAGACGACGCGGTCGGCGAGCGTGCGGCCGATGTCCTCGCGCATGTCCCACAACGCGCCCGAGAAGATGGTGGAGTTGAGGTGGACGCCGCCGTTGTCGGTGGTGAGGGAGACGCCGAGGAAGGACGTGGCGGCACTCCGCCCGTCGTTGAGATCGCGGGTCGCGCACTCGCGCGGCGGCTTGGTCCGGCACAGCGATTCGCCGAGCAGTCCGGCGTCGGGGCTGTCCATGGGGATGCCGTAGGCGTCGGTCTTGACGGCGTTGCCGAAGTAGTCGGCGATCGCCTCGTTCATGGCGCCGGACTGGCCCGCGTAGACCAGGTTCGCGCTGTTCTCGACGACGCCGTGCGTCATCTCGTGCCCGACGACGTCCAGGCCCGCGGAGAACGCGCGGTACTCGGCGTCGCCGCCGCCGTACACCATCTTGGTTCCGTCCCAGAAGGCGTTGTTGTACGGGCGTCCGAAGTCGGTGACGCCGACGAGGGAGTTGATGACTCCGCCGCGGCCGTCGAGGCTGTCCCGGCCGTGCACCTGCCGGTAGTAGTCGTAGACCTTTCCCGCCGCCCAGTGCGCGTCGACCGCGCCCGCCTCGGTCGCCTCGCCGCCGAAGGCGGGGGTCGGCGAAGCGAACTCCTCGATGCCGGCGGGCCACTGACCGGACACCTCGCTGACGGATCTGTCGCGCGCGTCCCAGGTGGAGATCGGGTTCTTGCTGCCGTCCCCCATCCGGGACTGATCGCGCATCACATACCGCTGCCGCGCCTCGTCCTGGGTCAGCTGCAACGCGACTGCCTGGCCGTCGTACTTGACGCCGGAACCCACTACGGCGGGCCCGTCGTCGGCCTGTCGGTATGCCCTTCGGGAAGTCGAGGCGGGAGCGGCGGACGCCGCGAACGTCTTGATACCGCTGTACTGGAGCACCGGATACCCGGCCCGCGCGTCGACATAGACCTCCCGCAGCACCGGTTCGCCCGTTCCCGGGTTCTCGCCGCGTACGGTCACGTGCCAGGTGAGCAGGCCCGTGCCCCGGGGCAGCACGACCAGCCCGCGCGCCGCGCCGGACAGCGGTGGCGCCTCGTCCCGCGCCGCGCCGCCCCGTCCGGCCGCCCGGAGCTGGTCCGTCACCGCGTCGACGGCCCGTTCGACCGCCGGCGCCTCGTCGACCTCGGGGTCGGTGCCGGTCGTCAGGCCGGTGAAGTACGCGCCGGAGGCGCCGGTGACGACGCGCTTGCCGCCCTTGTGCTCCATCCGGACCACGTACTGGCCGCCCAGGACCTCCACGCCCCGGTACCGCTGCTGGAGCCGTACGGTCTCCTCGCCGCCGGTTTCCACCGCCTGTACGGGCCGCAGGTCGCGTACCGGGTCGGCGATGCGGTAGCGGCCGCGGTGGGCGGCGAGGTGGCCGCGCGCCGCGTCCACGGCGCCGACCGTGGCGTCGGCGGGTTCACGGATGCCGTCGACGAGGGCGGGGGCGGCGGTGCGCTTGCCGGGGATCAGTTCACGGG
>NZ_JBHVHQ010000477.1:0-6554 GCF_042800135.1 Streptomyces sp. NPDC057654
CGCAAGGCGTCCGCGCTCGCGACGCGCTGGTCCGAAGAGCCGGAATGAACGACCCGGAGGCGGACGCCGCACTGGACCGTGCCGCGGATGAGGCGCTGGCGTTGTTGTCCGACCGTCGCGGTGATCGTGGAGATCGCAGCCATCGTGGCGGTCGCGATGGACGGAAGGGCGCGAGCGGGAGCGGGGAGGCGCGGCGGGAGTCCGACCGCGCCCGTGGAGTCTCCGATGACGAAGGTGACAACCCACACAACCCCCACGATCCCCACAACCCCGACGACTCCGGCGGCGCTGACGGCGGCTGGACGCACACCGGCCCCGCCCCCGCTCCGTACGCCGACCTCGCCTGGGACGACGCCCGTACCCGCGCGGCGCGGGCGGTGCGCGTCCTGGAGCCGGTGGTGAAGGAACTCGCCGACGCGCTCGGCCACGTACTCGCCGAACCCCTCGCCGCCCTCACCGATCTGCCTCCCTTCGACACCTCCGCCATGGACGGCTGGACCGTCGCCGGTCCCGGCCCCTGGCGCATCGCCGCCGACGCCCCCGGCATCCTCGCCGGTCACGCCCGTACCGAACCCCTCCCCGACGGCCGCGCGGTCCGTATCGCCACCGGCGCCCGCGTACCGCCCGGCGCGACCGCCGTCCTGCGCAGCGAACACGGCACCCTCTCGGAGCCGAACGCGGAGGGCGCGGAGGGCGCGGAGGGCGGGACGACTGGGGAGGCCGAGGCGGCCTGGCTGTACGCGGACCGGGCCGTGACGACCGGTCAGGACATCCGCCCGCGCGGCCAGGAGTGCCGCCGCGACGACCAGCTCCTGCCGGCGCGTACGTTCGTGACGCCTGCCGTGCTGGGGATGGCGGCGGCGGCCGGTTACGACTCGCTGCGCGTCGTACCGCGCCCCCGTGTCGAGGTGCTCGTACTCGGCGACGAACTGCTGGACGACGGCCTGCCCCGTGACGGCCGCATCCGCGACGCGCTCGGCCCGATGCTCGCCCCCTGGCTGCGCTCCCTCGGCGCGGAGGTCATCGCCACCCGCCGCCTCAAGGACGACTACGAAGCGCTGTACGAGGCCGTCGCGGCCTCCGGCGCCGATGTGATCGTCACCACCGGAGGCACCGCCTCCGGGCCGGTCGACCACGTTCGCCCGACGCTGCGCCGCGTCTTCGCCGAGCCCCTCGTCGACGGCGTCGCGGTACGCCCCGGCCACCCCATGATCCTCGCCCGCCTCGTGCCGCACCGTCACGTCATCGGCCTCCCCGGCAACCCGCTCGCCGCCGTCTCCGGCCTGCTGACCCTCGCCGGGCCCCTGCTGCGTACGCTCGCGGGCCGCGCGGCGCCGGTCCCGTACCGTGCGCCGCTCACCGAAGCCGTCCACGGCCATCCCGAGGACACGCGCCTCGTCCCCGTCGCGTACGCGCACGACGAGGTGCGGCCGTTGCGGTTCCACGGCCCCGCCATGCTGCGCGGCATCGCCGCCGCCGATGCCCTCGCGGTCATCCCGCCGGGCGGGGTGGAGCGAGGGGGTGTCGTCGAGACGCTGGATCTGCCGTGGGGAGCGGGGAGCGACCCTTACGCGGCTGTTCCCGATACCGCTGCCACTGCCAACGCCAATGCCGTTTCCGGCGGCTCCAGCCACACCGACCTCGCCGACTTCGGCGGTACGGATGAGACAGCCGCGTCGGCTGGTTCCAGCGGGCTGGGCGCCCAGGGCTGGCAGGCCGTCCTCGACGGGCCCGACAGGCAGGTTCCGCCGGGCGGTATGAGCAGCCCTGACCGGTCGGGCGGGCAGCGCCGACAGGACTCTACGGCCGTGGACGACCTGCGCTGGGCGTACGAGCCCGAACCGCAGGAACGGCCGCAGGCCCAGCCTTGCGAACAGCCACGTGAACAGCCACGTCAACAGCCACGTGAACGGCCGCAGGAACGAACCGCCAAGCGCCTGGCCGCCCGCTCGGAGGCAAGCTCGTCCACCCGCCCCACCCCCCAACCCCCGGGGCGGCCCGTCGAGCGGCCGATGGCGCATGACACGCTGAACACCCCGCGCCGACTGGACGCCCCGCTGCCGTTCGGCCCCGACTCCGGAGCCCTCTCGTGAAGTTGCCCGCCCACGACGCGGCCGCCCGGCAGGACCCGCCCGAGTCCCCCGCCGCGCATCACGACCCCCAGAACAGCGGCTACCGCGTCCAGCTCCCCCGGCAGAGCGTCGGGCCGCTGCGCCAGGTCATACGCCGGCTGCTCATGGCGCTGCTCGTGATGGTCGCGACGGTCTTCATCGTCTACGCGGACCGCGGCGGCTACCACGACAACGCCGACGGCGACGTCGACTTCCTCGACGCCGTCTACTACTCCACCGTCACCCTGTCCACCACCGGATACGGCGACATCGTCCCGTACAGCGACAGCGCCCGGCTGTCCAACGTGCTCCTCGTGACGCCGCTCCGCGTCCTGTTCCTGATCATCCTGGTCGGCACCACCCTTGAGGTCCTCACCGAGCGCACCCGTGAGCAGTGGCGTCTTACCCGTTGGAGGTCCGCCTTGCGCGATCACACCGTCGTCGTCGGTTTCGGCACCAAGGGCCGGTCGGCCGTGCAGACCATATGCGCGACCGGACTGGCCAGTGAGCGGGTCGTGGTCGTCGACCCGAGCCCGAAGGCGATCGAGTCGGCGATCGGGCACGGCTACGCGGGGGTCGTCGGCGACGCGACCCGCAGCGACGTGCTGCTGCGCGCCGAGGTCGAGAAGGCGCGGCAGATCATCATCGCGACGCAGCGCGACGATACGGCCGTACTCGTCACGCTCACCGCGCGCCAGCTCAACCGCGCCGCCAACATCGTCGCCGCCGTCCGCGAGGAGGAGAACGCGCCGCTGCTGCGCCAGTCCGGCGCGGACTCCGTGATCACGAGCGCGAGCGCGGCCGGACGGCTGCTGGGGCTGTCCGTGCTGAGCCCGAGCGCCGGCACGGTCATGGAGGACCTGATCCAGCAGGGCAGCGGCCTCGACATAGTGGAACGGCCGGTGGTGAAGGCCGAGGTCGGCAAGTCCGTACGGGATACGGACGACCTCGTCGTGTCCGTGCTGCGCGGCCACCGTCTGCTCGGCTACGACGACCCGGAGGCGAGCCCGCTCAAGTCGACGGACCGTCTGATCACGATCGTACGGGCGCGGCCGACGGCCTTCCGGTAGCCGCGAACAGCTTCCGGTAACCGCTCGCGGAGGGCCCGGAGCAGGTCCCGACGCAGGTCCCAACGCGGGTCCCAACGCAGGTCCCGACGCAGGTCCCGACGCAGGTCCCAATGCGGGCCCCAGGACGCCCCCGCCGCCCCGGAGTAGCCTCGCGAGCATGTATGCGATCACCATTCCTGAACCCGGCGGACCCGAGGCCCTGGTGTGGGCCGAGGTTCCGGACCCCGTGCCCGGTGCGGGCGAAGTGCTGGTCGAGGTCGTGGCCAGCGCGGTCAACCGCGCCGATGTGATGCAGCGTCAGGGCTTCTACGACCCGCCGCCCGGCGCCTCCCCGTACCCCGGCCTGGAGTGCTCGGGCCGGATCGCGGAGCTCGGGCCCGGCGTGCGCGGCTGGGAGGTCGGCGACGAGGTGTGCGCGCTGCTGGCGGGCGGCGGGTACGCCGAGAAGGTGTGCGTACCGGCCGGGCAGCTGCTGCCCGTGCCCGAGGGCGTCGACACCGTCACGGCCGCCGGGCTGCCGGAGGTCGCGTCCACCGTATGGTCGAACGTCTTCCTCACCGCCCATCTGCGGCCCGGCGAGACGCTGCTCGTGCACGGCGGCTCCAGCGGCATCGGCACCATGGCCATCCAGCTCGCGAAGGCGGTCGGCGCGCGCGTCGCCGTCACGGCGGGCGGCGCGGCGAAGCTGGAGCGCTGCCGCGAACTGGGCGCGGACGTCCTCATCGACTACCGCGAGCAGGACTTCGTCGAAGAACTGGCGAAGGCGACCGGCGGCGCGGGCGCGGACGTCATCCTCGACATCGTCGGCGCGAAGTACCTCGACCGGAACGTGCGGGCCCTCGCCGTCAACGGGCGGCTCGTGATCATCGGCCTCCAGGGCGGCCGCAAGGGCGAGCTGAACCTCGGCGCGCTCCTCGCCAAGCGGGCCTCGGTCACCGCGACGTCGCTGCGCGGGCGGCCGCACGAGGAGAAGGCGGAGATCGTCGCGGCGGTCCGCGAACACGTCTGGCCGCTGATCGCCGGGGGCCGTGTGAAGCCGGTGGTGGACCGCACGCTGCCGATGCGCGAGGCCGCCCAGGCGCACGAGGTGCTGGAGAGCAGCTCGCACGTCGGGAAGCTGCTGCTGACGACCTGAGCCCGAGGCGGTAGCGGGGCGGGGCGGTAGCGGGGCGGGGCACGGGCAGTGCGTCCGAGATGCCGGTTCTGTCATGACATGTGAACCTGAGACCGGACATGACGGCTCGGCACGGGAGGCTCACAGCCGTGGCTCCAGCACTTCGTTCGCTCCCCGCGGTCGGCCTGTTGACCGCCGGTGGACTCTGCCCCGCACTGCTCTTCCTCGGCCCCGCCGCGCACGCCGCGCCCTCCGGACCCGCGACGTCCGCCGGACCCGCGACGCCCGCCGCCGAACGGTCCTCGGCCCCGGCAGCGGTGCGTACGGGTCCCGCGGACCGGTTCGGTGTGACAGCACGGCCGGGCGCGGGAGCGTCCCCGGACGCGGCGATACGCCCGTACGGACACGGGAACGGACACGGACCCGTAGCCGGTTCCTCAGCCAATCCGCCCGTCGCCGGGCTCACTTCCGGCGACGGGCGGTTCGTGGGAGGACACGTGGGAGGGCACGCGGGAGGGCATGCGGGAGAGGGCCGTACGCAGCCGGGGCGCCCCTCCTCGCCGGGCTCCCGCGACACCCCCGGCGGCCCCGGCACCCCCACCCCCTCGGTCACCACGTCCCCCACGGACTCGCTGACATCCACGGCCACCACGGCCACCACGCCCACCGCCAGCCCCACGCCCACCGTCACCTCGACCCCCGCCCCTTCTGAGTCCCCGTCCTCCCCCGGCCCTTCCCCCACCACCTCGTACGAGCCGTCGCCCGCCCCCACCACCCAGCCCGCCAGGGGCGATGACCTCGGCGCGGTCGCGGCTCAGCGGCCGCTCGGGCCGCCGCGGGAGCAGTACGCGATGGTGCGGCCGCCCGCGCCCGACTCGTCGCCGCCCGTCCGCCCGCCGTACGCGCCCGGGACCGCCGCCGACGCCCCGCAGGAGACGGTGGCCGCGCCCGCGCCGACCGGCCGCGTGATGCGCGTACTGCCGCTCGGCACGGGCATGGCGCTCACCGGGCTCGGGCTGGCCTTCGTCGGGCTGCGGCTCAGGCGGCACTGACCGCAGGGGCCGCACGGGCCGCGCACACCGTCGGGGCGGCCGTCGACAGTGGGTCCTGCGAGGCAGTGGTCGATCCGATATACCGCAGTGGTCGATCCGATCTACCTCGAACAGCGCAAAGCGGGTATACATACGCGGTATACCGATCCGCCGCGACCGCTCTGACCAGGTGGCCGACACGGCGGGTCCGACCCACCCAAGGGGAACACCGCACCATGTCCGCTCAGCCACCACAGCCGAACGCGATATCGAGGGTGATATCGAAGGCGATGCCGAAAGGGAGGGAGCAGAGCGGAGGGGGGCCGGAGAGAGCGCGGGATCGGGGACAGGATCGGGGACAGGAGCGAGGACGGGAACGGGCGGCGCGACCACAGTCCGCGCGGGCCGCTCGGGCCGCTCGGGCCACACTGGCCACTCGGGCCACGCCGTACGAGCGTTCCTCGCGCGACGCCGTTCTGGAGCTCAAGGAGCTCACCCGGACCCACGGGACCGGTATGACCGAGGTCCACGCCCTGCGCGGCGTGGACCTCAGTGTCATGCCCGGCGAACTCGTCGCCGTCATGGGCCCCTCCGGCTCCGGCAAGTCGACGCTGCTGACCCTCGCCGGAGGGCTGGACGCGCCGACCAGCGGACAGGTGATCGTCGAGGGGCGCGACCTGGCGCGGCTCGGCCGCGGCGCGCTGGCCGCCACCCGGCGCCGTTCCATCGGCTATGTCTTCCAGGACTACAACCTCATCCCGGCGCTCACCGCGGCCGAGAACATCGCCCTCCCCAGGGAGCTGGACGGGCTCCCGCTGCGCAAGGCGCGGCGGGAGGCCATGGAGTCCCTGGAGGAGCTGGACCTCACCGCGGTCGCCAACCGCTTCCCGGACGAGATGTCCGGCGGCCAGCAGCAGCGGGTGGCCATCGCGCGCGCCCTTGTGGGCGACCGCCGGCTGGTCCTGGCCGACGAGCCGACGGGCGCCCTGGACTCCCAGACCGGGGAGGCCGTGCTCGCCCTGCTGCGGGCCCGCTGCGACGCGGGCGCGGCGGGGGTGATGGTGACGCATGAGCCGCGGTACGCGGCCTGGGCGGACCGGGTGGTGTATCTGCGCGACGGCACGATGGTCGACCAGACGCTCACGGCACGGGCCAAGGGCGCCGGCCGTGCCGGCGGCGACGTACGGGCCGGCAGCGACGTACGGGCCGACCAGTGATCCGCTTCCCC
>NZ_JBHVHQ010000478.1:0-6550 GCF_042800135.1 Streptomyces sp. NPDC057654
AGCCAACGCCCCTCGGCGCCGCCGGCGGGCCCCGGCCCGTACAAGCGGTCACGCCGGTCAGGCGGTGCCCGGCGGGGCCGACGCGACGGGCGCCACGAGGACGTTGCCGCTCGTGCGGGCGACGATGAAGGCGCCGGGGGCGGCGGCTTTCGCGCCGAGGGCGATCCGGTGGCGGCCGGGTTCCAGACGGCCGTCGAAGACGTCGTACGCGCGGGGCCGGAGGAGCCGGTCGACGCGGTAGCCGAGGAGGGACACCCGGCAGGGGGCAGCCACCTCCACCTCCGCTTCCCCCGCCCGTCCGCTGCGATGCGCGGTGAGCCGGGTCAGCCGGCGCTGCTCGCGCGGGCCGCGCTCCAGTGCCTCCTCGATCTGCGCGACGCGCTGCCCGACGAGCAGCACGCGGCGGGTGGGCAGCTCGTGGGGGCGGTCGCCGTCGGCGAGCAGCCGCTCCAGCTCCCCGCGGTACTCCTCGCCGCGGAAGCGGAACGGGCCGACGCCCGCGTAGCCGTTGCGCTCCAGGTCCGGCGTCGTGTCCGTCTGCCAGGCGAAGTCCCGCCAGACGATGTCGGGGCCGTCGCGCTCGATGACCGCCGTGACCGCGCCGCACTCCAGCCCCTCGCACTCGGGGCAGCCGTAGATGACGAAGCGGCCGTCCGCGGGCGGCGCGTCGGTCTCCAGCAGCAGCCGCCGCACTTCGGAGGTGAAGATCGAGGGGCCCAGGTCGGACGCGAGCGGCGAGACCGCGTCGACGTCGGCGAGGCGCAGCAGCAGCGGTCTGCCGTCGACGATGAAGTCGAGGAAGTCCCGGTGGAGCTGGTAGGCGCCGTTGGCGAGCACACCTCCGGTGCGCGTCGCCGGCGCCAGCCCGAAGGTGACGTACTCCGCTGCCATATGCCGAGTATTCCCACGTGCGGACCGATCCGCGCCCGGCGGCGCGCATTCCGTATCCCGCGGCCGACCCTGACCCCCGGGGCGCTCGACCGGCGTCCAGCGGATAGCGTCCGGGTATGACTAGCGATGCGATCGTGATCGGCGGCGGGGTCATCGGTCTGACCACCGCCATCGTGCTGGCGGAGAGCGGGCGGCGGGTCGAGGTGTGGAGCCGGGACGCGGCGGCGGACACCACGTCGGCGGTGGCCGGCGGGCTCTGGTGGCCGTACCGGATCGAGCCCGAGGAGGCCGTCGGCGCCTGGTCGCTGCGGTCGCTGGAGGTGCAGACCGAGCTGGCCGCGGACCCGGACGAGACGGGCGTACGACTGGTCGACGGGGTGCAGGGCGGGCTGGACGTCGCGGAGCTGGGGCCTTGGGCGCGCGATGTGCGGGGCCTGCGGCCGTCGAAGGCCGAGGAGCTGCCGCGCGGTTATGAGAGAGGGCTGCGGGCGCGGGTCCCGATCATCGACATGCCCAGCCACCTGGCCTATCTGCGGCGACGGCTGGAGGCGGCGGGCGGCACGGTCGCGGTCCGCGCGGTCTCCTCGCTCGCGGACGCCGGCCGGGCGGCCCCGACCATAGTCAACTGCACCGGGCTCGGTGCGCGCGACCTGGTGCCGGACCCCGGCGTGCATCCCGTGCAGGGACAGATCGTGGTCGTCGAGAACCCGGGCATCGCCGAGGGGTTCTTGGCCGCGGACCACTCCGCCTCGGACACGATGTACGTGCTTCCGCAGCCGTACGGGGTCGTGCTCGGCGGCACGGCGCGCGAGGACGTATGGGACCGCGAGCCGGACCCGGCGACGGCCGCGGCGATCGTGGCACGGTGCGCGCGCGTCCATCCGGGGCTGGCGGACGCGCGCGTCGTGGAACACCGGGTGGGACTGCGGCCCGGACGGTCCCAAGTACGGCTGGAGGCCGAGGAGTTGCCGGGCGGCTCCCGGGTGGTGCACAACTACGGGCACGGGGGCGCGGGCATCACCGTGTCCTGGGGCTGCGCCCGGGAGGCCGCCCGGCTGGCGGTCGGCTGACGCCTGCGCGCGGGCGGGCGCGGGCATGGCCGGTCGGCCTGGGCCTCGCGGCGTGCGAGGCCGACTCGGCTCGGCGAGGTCGATGGCGTTCGTCCGCTGCCGCCCTTCTCCGGGACGAGTTCGGCCTCAGGAGTGGAGCTCCCACTTCTGGTTGGAGCCGCCGGTGCAGTCCCAGATCTGGGTGGGGGTGTTGTCGGTGGTTTTCCTCTCCAGGACGTCGAGGCATTTGTCGGCCGGCAAGTTGACGATGTCGTGGGTCGCGGCGTTATACGTCCAGTGCTGCGCGCCCGTGTCGTTGCAGTCGTGGAGCCGTATGCGGGTACCGACGCCCGTGCCGCCGCCCAAGGCGTCCAAGCACTGGCCGAGGGCCCGGATGGTGTCGTCACGGCCCACGGTCCAGTGTTGTGAGCGGGAGCCGTTGCAGCGCTGTATTCGAACTGGGGCGTTCGGGCCGGCCGCGTCGAGGCACTTGCCCGCGAGACCGACGAACGCGCCCGCGGGGCTGGGTTTCGACCCCGATCCGGCAGTACCGGGCCACAGCCATGAGGGCCGCCATAGCCCAAGGACCAACGCGACGAGGACGAGAACCCCGGCCGCCCCGAGTGCGTAGCGCCGTCGCCCCGGCCGCCACCGTAGACGGCGGCGCCGGGTCGGGCGGAGAGGCTGGGAGACGAAGGCGTCCCTGACCACGGGCGAGCCGTCGGAGAGGGGGACCCGCGCGATGACGACCTGGTACTGCAAGTCCGCGTGCATGCGCGGGGTCTGTCGGGCCCCTTCGTGCCGCAGCGTCTCGTAGACGTAGTCGTAGAGCTCGGTGACGGTGATCCGCCCGTCGCCGTCGATGTCGGCCGCCCCGCTGCGCAGCCCCTCGATCACCGCCCCGGTGAAGCGCGAGGGCGTCGGCCCCCGCTGTTCGAGCACCTCGCCCTCCCAGGCGTACTCGGTGCGGCTCGTGGCGGTCAGCACCGCCACGCCGTGACCGGCCAGTTCCTCTTCCACGTGCACGGCGTCGTCGCGCTTGGCGCCGGGGAGGTAGGCACCGCTGTAGCAGCAGTCGAGCAGCACCACGATGCTTCGGGCCCGGCACCGTTCTATCTGGGCGTGCAAGAAACCGGCCGGGACCGCCGTGGACGCGGGCAGGTCCTTGTCCGTGTCCCGGGCGGCGAAGTGGAGCTGCCCGTCGTCGTCCTTGATCCCGTGACACGAGATGTGGACGAGTAGGAGATCCTCACGCCCTCGCCCCCGGAAGAATGTCTCCAACGCCCGGGTGATCTGGTACGCGGGCAGATCGAGCAGCGTGGTCACCTCGAAGTTCCCCACCTGCGGGGCGCGCAGGACCGCAGCGAGGCCTTCGGCGTCGTGCACCGGCGAGCGCAGGGCGCGGAGCGTGGCGTTGTCGTAGGTACCGGTGGCGATCAGCAGTGCTCTCCGCTCACCTGCCATCGTGGTCTACGCTCGCCCGCGCGTTCAAGAAGCCTTCGATAAGCCGCTGCTGGTCCTCCGGGGAGGCATGCCCCAGTTCGATGCTGCGGCCGTCCAGAGTGACGGTGACGCTGCGGACGGGACGGTTCTGCATCCATGTCTCCACCGCGTGCAAAGCGTCGCGCACCAGCAGCGGAGCCAGCGATACGACGAGTGCTCCGACGGCGAGAGCCTGACCGGCCTTGGCGCGCTCGGGCAGCGCCCCCGCGCCGGCGATCCGCACGTCGTCGATACCGCGCTCCAACAGATGGCGGCGCAAGTTCATGCTGAGCTCGTGCAGCTCTTCGTGGTCGGCGTCGTCGATGCCGACCACGCGTAAGCCGATGTTGTCCACTGATCATCCGCCTCCCTGAACCCCCGTACCGGCAATAGACCAGTCTATGAATGCATCCGCCTCATCGGCAGTGGTGCGGCGCCCGGGGGCTACGGTGATCGGCCCTGGTGGGGCGCTCCCGGTTCATGACTGGATGGGGAGCGCCCCGTTGCGCTGTCAGGGGGCGGGGAAGGTGAGCTGCTCGACGCCGGGATGGACGGGTGCGGGCCGGCGTGACCGTCGGGGACCGCGCCGAGGCAGCTGCTTGACGTGGCGTCAACCCTTCTTCGCCATGGCCGACTTCACATCGTCGAGCACGGCCTGGGCGGCGAGGGGGCCGCCCGAGCTGTTCCAGGCCGAGCCGTCGATCACCACGACGTGGTGCTTGGAGACGGCCCTCAGCTTGTTGAAGTTGGGGACCCCGCCCGCTTCCTTGAGCCCCTTCTCCCCCGCGGCCTTGTCGCCGAGCGCGCCGAAGAACAGCCAGTCGCCGTCGATGGAGTCGAGCCGCTCCAGGCTCACGGGTTCGCTGTGGCCGGAGCTCTCGCCCTGCTGGTCCTTGGGGCGGCTCAGGCCGAGGCCGGCGAGGGTGTCGCCGACGTGGCCCTTGCCCTTGCCGACGACGGAGGGCGCGCCGTTCTGCCAGCGGATGACGCTGGTGACGGCCCCGGCGTTGCCGCCCAGCCCCGCCTTCACGTCCTTGACCTGCTTGTCGAACCCGGCGAGCAGCTTCTCGCCGTCGGCCTTCTTGCCCAGGGCGTCCGCGGTGGCGGTGAAGGCGTCCTTCCAGGGGGCGTTGAGTTTGGCGGTGAGCACGGTGGGCGCGAGGCCCTTGAGCTTGTCCTGGACGCGCTTGGCGCCGACGGTCTCGTCGAGCAGGATGAGGTCGGGCCGCATGGCGGAGAGCTTGTCGAGGTCCGGCTCGGCGACATTGGCGACGATCTTCGCGGACTTGGCCTTCTCGGCGAGGTAGCTGGCGACGCCGGACTGGCCGCGGCCGCTGGTCGCGCCGATCGGCTCGACGCCGAGGGCGAGCGCGGCGTCGAGGGTCGGCTCGCTGAGCGTCACCACCTTCTTGGGCGCGGCGGGCACCTCGACCTTCTTGCCGTTGGCGTCGGTGACGGTGCGCTTGTCGGAGCCGCCCGCCTTGTCCTGCGTCCCGTCCTTCGAGTCGCTGCCGCAGCCGGTGAGGGCGAGGCTGCCGGCTATGGCGGCGACGAGCAGGGCGGCGGTTCTGCGGAACTGCATGGGTGTTGCTCCTTGGCTTTGCGTGATGTCGGTAGGGGTGACTGGTTGTGGGGGCTGGATACGGCCGTGGGCGCGCCGTCCGGCTGATCGTGTGTCAGGCGTGCTCTTGGCTGCCGAGCAGGCTGACGAGGCCCTCGGCCAGCCCGACCGACCAACAGACGTAGTCGTGGCCGCCGTTGAAGTCCGAGCCGCTGACGTCGTAGCCGCGGGCGCGCAGCGCGGCGCGCAGCTCGCGGGTCTGTTCGAGCATGCCCCACTCGTGGAGCCCGACGTCGAGATGCAACCGCAGCTCGCGCGGGGCGCCTTCGGTGAAGCGGCGCGTCATCCACGTCGTGGTGCCGGCGTGTTCGTCGGTCGGGCGCCACCACAGCGAGGAGGACTGGGCGAGCACCTTGCCGAAGCGGTACGGCGCGGAGTACCCGGCGTACAGCGCGGTCAGCCCGCCCAGGCTCTGGCCCGCGACGACGGTGCGGGCCGGGTCGAGCGCTACGGGCAGCCGCTCCGCCGCCCAGGGCAGCAGTTCGGCGGCGAGGAAGTCGATGTACGCCGGGTTTCCGCCGAACTCCGTTCTGCGGGTGGGGTTGTCGACGGCGTGCGGGGCGAGCACGGTCAGCGGCGGGATGGCGCCGTCGGCGATGAGGTTGTCCAGGGTGTTCTCGATGCCGATCTGGCCGAACCACATGTCGCCGTCGAGCAGGACGAGGGTGTCCGTCCCGCCGCCGGGTACAGGCGGCTCGTACGTCCATACCTCGCGCTCCGAGCCGAGCGCCGCGCTGGCGACGCGGTGCTGCCGTACCGTGCCGCGCGCGACGCCGTCGCGGCGGGTCTCCCACGGCCGGGCCGGGGCCTCGGGCAGCTCGAAGGCCGAGCTGGGACGGCCGTGCCAACGGGTGGGCACGGTGCGGGTGTTGTGGGGGTCGCGTACGGCGGTGTCGGCCAGGCGCTCCAGTTCGGAGCGTGCGAAGCCGGTGGTGTCGGGGGCGATGCGGTACGAGCCGCGGTGGTCGGCGCGGAGCCGGTAGGTGAGGTGCCAGACGTCGGTGCCGGGCAGCCGGCGCATGAGGCTGGCCGCGAGGTCGCAGCGGTCGAGGAGCCGGTTGACGAGCAGCAGGACCTGCCGGGTCTCGGTGTCCCCGCGCCAGAGGAAGGTGACGGCCCGGTGCCCGGGGTCGCCTTCGATCGGCTCGGTCATCGGCGTGCCGGTCGTCCGCACCTCGTTCCAGAACGCGCCGAGCACGGCGCTGCGCGCGTTCCAGGACCGCGCCGCCGCCATTTCGCGGGCGAGCCGCGTCAGCCGGGGGCTCTCGGTCGTCTCGACCGGCACGGGCCGGGGGGAGAGCGGCGGCTTGTCGGCCCCCGTCACCACCGGCCGTCCGGCCATGACCGCGACTCCGGTCGCCACCCCGGCTGCCGCCGAGGGGCCGGTGAGGGGTGCCCCCGTGCCCGTACGGCGGCTCCCGTCGGAGCCGAGCGAGGCGTTCGCGGGCGCGACGGCCCCGTACCCGCCGGCGGTGCCGGAACCGGCGACGCCGGACCCGTCCGGTCC
>NZ_JBHVHQ010000479.1:0-6547 GCF_042800135.1 Streptomyces sp. NPDC057654
GTACCGCCCCGCCGTACGCTGGGGCGGGGGCCGGGGGCGGAGCCTGTGGCTGAGGCGGGGGACACGGGCACCGAAACCGCTGAGAACGCTGAGAACGCAGCCGACCGGCGCTTCACCGTCCGCCTCGACAACTTCGAAGGCCCCTTCGACCTCCTCCTCCAGCTGATCTCGAAGCACAAGATGGACGTGACCGAGGTCGCGCTCTCCCGCGTCACCGACGAGTTCATGGCGCACATCCGGGCCATGGGCGCCGACTGGGATCTCGACCAGACCACCGAGTTCCTGGTCGTCGCCGCGACGCTGCTCGACCTGAAGGCCGCCCGGCTGCTGCCGGCCGCCGAGGTCGAGGACGAGGCGGACCTCGCCCTGCTGGAGGCGCGGGACCTGCTGTTCGCGCGGCTGCTCCAGTACCGCGCCTACAAACGCATCGCGGACATCTTCAGCGACCGGCTCCAGGACGAGGCGCGCCGCTGGCCCCGTACGGTCGGGCTGGAGCCGCACCACGCGGAGCTGCTGCCCGAAGTGGTCATCAGCATCGGCGCGGAGGGGTTCGCCAGGCTCGCGGTGCAGGCGATGCGGCCCAAGGCGAAGCCCGAGGTGTACGTCGACCACATCCACGCGCCGCTGGTCAGCGTGCGCGAGCAGGCGGACCTGGTGATCGCCCGGCTGCGGGCGGCGGGCGAGGCGAGCTTCGCACAGCTCACCGAGGACGCCGACGGCACGCTCACCGTCGTCGCCCGCTTCCTCGCGCTGCTGGAGCTGTACCGCGAGCGGATGGTCGCCCTCGACCAGGAGGAGGCGCTGGGCGCGCTGACGGTGCGGTGGACCGGGGCGGCGGCGGGGGAGGGGACACCGGTCGTAATGGCGGATGAATTCGATGAGGCTGATGAGGCGAGCGCTGTGGAGGAGACACCGTGAACCCGCGCGATGAGGCGGCGGCGGAGGCGGATACGTACGAGATCCAGCTCCCGGAAGAGGCCGACGAGCCCGCTCCGGTCGGTGAGGACGGCGACCCCGTCGGCCTGAGCACCGTCGCCCGGCTCGACCTGGAGCCCGCGTTGGAGGCCGTGCTCATGGTCGTGGACGAGCCCGTCACCGAGGAGCACCTCGCCAAGGTCCTCCAGCGCCCCCGCCGCGAGGTCTCGGACGCGCTGCACGTGCTGTCGGCCGCGTACACGGCCCAGGGGCGCGGCTTCGACCTGCGGCTCATCGCCGGGGGCTGGCGGTTCTACACGCGCGCCGAGTACGCGGACGCCGTCGAGAGCTTCGTCCTGGACGGCCAGCAGGCGCGCCTCACGCAGGCCGCGCTGGAGACGCTGGCCGTGGTCGCGTACCGTCAGCCGGTCAGCCGTTCCCGTGTCTCGGCCGTACGCGGCGTGAACTGCGACGGCGTGATGCGGACCCTCCTCCAGCGCGGTCTGGTGCGGGAGGCGGGCACGGAACCCGAAACAGGTGCGATCCTGTACAGGACGACGAACTACTTCTTGGAGCGGATGGGTCTGCGCGGCCTGGACGAGCTGCCTGAGCTCGCCCCGTTCCTGCCGGAGGCGGACGCCGTCGAGGCGGACTCCCGCGAGGGGGTTCCGTCGTTCGACCCGGATGCACCGGACGATGCAGACAGTACCCACTCGACAACGGAACCTTGATGCGAAGCAGCGACAGGAACAGCGGCAACCGGAACCCACGGGGTGCGGGCGGCGGCGGCAGGCGCGACGACAAGAAGCGCTCGGGCACCCCCCGGCCCGAGGAGCGCCGCTACGACGTCGGCGACACCGGCCAGTCGGGGGCGAACCGGCCCGGCGGCGTCGGGCGGTCCAAGCCGAGCAGCAAGCCGACCGGAAACCGGGGGCGCAAGCCGGTGCCCGCCCGCTCCCGCGAGCTCGACGCCAGGATCGAGGAGCGCAACCGCGAGAGGTACAGCAACAAGCCTCAGATCAAGACGCCCAAGACGTCCCCCGAGGAGGGCGAGCGGCTCCAGAAGGTCCTCGCGCGGGCCGGCATGGGCTCGCGGCGCGCCTGCGAGGAGCTGATCGACCAGGCTCGCGTCGAGGTCAACGGCGAGATCGTCCTGGAGCAGGGGCTGCGCGTCGACCCGCAGAAGGACGAGATCAAGGTCGACGGCCTGACCGTGGCCACCCAGTCGTACCTCTTCTTCGCGCTCAACAAGCCCGCCGGGGTCGTCTCCACGATGGAGGACCCGGACGGCCGGCAGTGCCTCGGCGACTACGTGACCAACCGCGAGACGCGGCTCTTCCACGTCGGTCGCCTCGACACCGAGACCGAGGGCATCATCCTGCTCACCAACCACGGCGAGCTGGCCCACCGCCTCACCCACCCCCGGTACGGCGTCAAGAAGACCTACCTCGCCGCGATCCAGGGCCCGCTCCCGCGCGACCTCGGCAAGCGGCTCAAGGACGGCATCGAGCTGGAGGACGGCTACGCCCGCGCCGACCACTTCCGGATCGTCGACAACGTCGGCAAGAACTACCTCGTCGAGGTCACCCTCCACGAGGGCCGCAAGCACATCGTGCGGCGGATGCTCTCCGAGGCCGGCTTCCCGGTCGACAAGCTCGTCCGCACCCACTTCGGCCCCATCGCCCTCGGCGACCAGAAGTCCGGCTGGCTGCGCCGCATGACCAACACCGAGGTCGGCATGCTGATGCGCGAGGTCGACCTGTAAGCCTCCCGCCCCGCCGATGCGCTCCGCGCGCCCGCCCCGCCGGTCGGGAGGGCGGGCGCGCCGCTGTGCGGGCTGTACGTCCGTACGTACCCCGCGCCGTTACGCCGCCGACGCCCGCCGCACCCGGATCAGGAAGTCCTCTACGCGGGCGCGGTCCGGTTCGGGGGCAAGGGGGCGCGTACGGCCGCGGCGTCGGTCTCCTCGGTCAGGGGCGTCCGCCCGGCGGCCGCTGAATTTCGGCTCAGGACCACACCGTCAGCTCCGTGGCCCGCCCCGTGTCGTCGCGCCGCACCTCCATCATCCCCTGCACCGCGTTGCGGTTGACGCGCCCGTAGACGTGCGGGAACAGCGTCCCCGGCGAGACCCCCGGCGGCGGCGTGCCCGCCGCGTCCTCCCAGCGGACCATGACGTCCAGCTTGTGCTCGTCGATCAGCAGCACCATCAGCGGCCCCACCGCCTCGCGGTAGAACGCCGTGGCCACGGCGAGCGCGACGGCCTCGTCCGGGGAACAGTGCACGAACCCCTCGGCGGAGAGCGAGGCGGGGGCGTAAGGGCGGTCCGGAGCGGTGAGCCAGTCGTCCAGGGGCACCACATGGAAGATCATGCACACGGTTCTACCGGACGCCGGGCCGCCCCCGGGGCAGACGCGGGCGGCGGGCGGCGAATCCCGCGCGGTTGGACACCGTGACCGCGTCCGCCCGGCCACTGGTTAGGCTGAGAAGCGCAGCAAGGCCACCGAGGCCACTTGAGCGGACACAGGGAGCGATGACGTGGCGGTACGAGCGGTCCGCGGAGCCGTCCAGCTGGAGCAGGACGAGGCCGGGCACATGCACGAGCAGGTCGCGGAGCTGCTCACCGAGATCCTGCGGCGCAACAGCCTCGGCCCCGACGACCTGATCAGCGTCTGGTTCACCGCCACCCCCGACCTGCACAGCGACTTCCCGGCCGCCGCCGCCCGGATGATCGGCATCACGGACGTACCGCTGATCTGCGCGCAGGAGCTGGACGTCGCCGGGGCCATGCCGCGCGTCGTGCGCATCCTCGCGCACGTCGAGACGGACACCGAGCGGTCGAAGATCGCCCACGTCTACCTCGGCGCCGCGGGCGCCCTGCGCAAGGACATCGCCCAGTGAGGACCGCGCTCGTCATCGGCACCGGACTGATCGGCACCTCCGCCGCCCTCGTGCTCGCGGGCCGCGGCGTCCGGGTGCACCTCGTCGACCACGATCCGGCCCAGGCCCGTACGGCCGCGGCCCTCGGCGCCGGGTACGACGAGGAGCCCGAGTCCGCCGTCGATCTCGCCCTCGTCGCCGTGCCGCCCGCGCACACCGCCCCGACGCTCGCCGACGCCATGCGGCGCGGCCTGGCCCGCGGCTACGTCGACGTGGCCAGCGTCAAGGGCGGCCCGCGCCGCGACCTCCAGGCGCTCGGCTGCGACCTCTCCCGCTACATCGGCACCCACCCGATGGCCGGCCGCGAGTCCTCCGGGCCGCTCGCCGCCACCCCCGACCTCTTCGAGGGCCGCCCCTGGGTGCTCACCCCCACCCGCGACACCGACACCGAGGTGCTCAACCTCGCCCTCGAACTCGTCGCGCTGTGCCGCGCCGTCCCCATCGTCATGGACGCCGACGCCCACGACCGCGCCGTCGCCCTCGTCTCGCACACCCCGCAGCTGCTCTCCAGCATGGTCGCGGCCCGGCTGCGGGACGCCGACGACACCGCCGTGCGCCTGTGCGGCCAGGGCATCCGCGACGTGACCCGGATCGCCGCCTCCGACCCGCGGATGTGGATCGACATCCTCGCCGCCAACCCCGGCCCGGTCGCCGACGTCCTCGCGGCCGTCGCCGCCGACCTGGACGAGACCGTACGGTCGCTGCGCGCCCTCCAGTCCGCCGACGGGGAGGAGCGGGCCAAGGGCACCGCGGGCATCGACGACGTGCTGCGCCGCGGCAACGCGGGCCGCGTCCGGGTGCCCGGCAAGCACGGCGCGGCGCCCACCGCCTACGAGTCGGTCCGGGTCCTCATCGGCGACCAGCCGGGCGAGCTGGCCCGTATCTTCGCCGACGCGGGCCGGGCCGCCGTCAACATCGAGGACGTCCGCATCGAGCACGCCAACGGGCAGCAGGCGGGCCTCATCCAGCTGATGGTGGAACCCCAGGCGGCCCCGGCGCTCACCGCCGCCCTCCGCGAGCGCGGCTGGTCGCTGCGGCAATAACGCCGGTACGGGGCGGGGCGCGCCCCGCCCCCGCGCGATGGCGGCGGCGGTTGCCGTACGGGCCGGTCGCACAAGCCAGTAACCTTGGTCGAGGCCCGTTGTTCCGGGCCCCCGCGATCAGGCCACCGGCCCGCGAACCCCGCCCCGTGCACAAGGAAGGTGTCTGTCACCGTGGAAACCGCCGCCCGGACCGCCCAGGCAGCAGTCATTGTCGGCATCGACGGCCCCTCCGGCACGGGCAAGTCCAGCACCTCGAAGGCCGTGGCGGCCGAGCTCGGGCTGCGCTACCTCGACACCGGCGCCCAGTACCGGGCGATCACCTGGTGGATGCTGAACAACGGCATCGACGTGCGGGACGCCGCGGCCGTCGCCGACGCCGCGGGCAAGCCGACGCTGGTCTCCGGCACCGACCCGGCCGCGCCGACGATCACCGTCGACGGCCAGGACGCGGCCGGTCCGATCCGCACCAAGGAGGTCACCGCCGCGGTCAGCGCCGTCAGCGCCGTCCCGGAGGTGCGCTCCCGCCTCACCGAGCTCCAGCGGAGCATCGCCGCCGAGGGCCCGCGCGGCATCGTGGTGGAGGGCCGGGACATCGGCACCACCGTGCTGCCCGACGCCGACGTCAAGATCTTCCTGACCGCCTCCGCCGAGGCGCGCGCCGCCCGCCGCAGCGGCGAGCTGGCCGGCAAGGAGAGCTCGGACCTGGCCGCGACGCAGGCGGCGCTCGTCAAGCGGGACGCCGCCGACTCGGGCCGTAAGACCTCGCCGCTGGCCAAGGCGGACGACGCCGTCGAGGTGGACACCACCGAGCTGACGCTCAATCAGGTCATCCAGTGCGTGGTCACCCTCATCGAGGAGAAGCGGGCCGCGTGACACCCTCCGCCTCCGGCGCCGCCGTCGGCCGCCGCATCGGCATCGGCCTGATGTACGGGCTGTGGAAGCCGCGCGTCCTGGGCTCCTGGCGGGTGCCCGCGGCCGGCCCCGTGATCATGGCGGTCAACCACTCCCACAACGTCGACGGCCCGATGGTCATGGGCACCGCGCCCCGGCCCGTGCACTTCCTGATCAAGCAGGAGGCGTTCACCGGCCCGCTCGACCCGTTCCTGCGCGCCATCGGGCAGGTCAAGGTGGACCGCGGCAGCGCCGACCGGACCGCCGTCACCGGCGCGCTCGACGTGCTCTCCGGCGGCGGAGTGCTGGGGATCTTCCCGGAGGGCAGCCGCGGCGAGGGCGACTTCGCGTCGCTGCGCGCCGGGCTCGCCTACTTCGCGCTGCGGTCGGGGGCCCCGATCGTGCCGGTGGCGGTGCTCGGCAGCGCGGAGCGGCAGGGCCGCCTGATACCCGGCCTGCCGCCGCTGCGCAGGCGCGTGGACGTCGTCTTCGGCGACCCTTTCGACGCGGGCGACGGCAGCGGCAGGCGCACCCGTACGGCACTGGACGCGGCGACCGTGCGCGTACAGGCCCGGCTGGGCGCGCACCTGGCCGACGCCAGACGGCGCACCGGCCGCTGAACGAGACGTGAGTAGTGGGCCGCGGTCGACGCGCTGGCCGCCAAGCCCGAACCGGTCTACGGGGTCTCCACCGGGTTCGGTGCCCTCGCCACCCGGCACATCGGCCCGGAGCTGCGCACCCAGCTCCAGCGCAACATCGTG
>NZ_JBHVHQ010000480.1:0-6538 GCF_042800135.1 Streptomyces sp. NPDC057654
GAGTTGAGGGTGGACGGCCGCAGGATCGAGGCCCCGTACGAGTTCAAGGTCATCGGCAAGCCGCAGGACCTCGAACCGGCTCTCAACATCCCGGGCGGCGTGGTCCAGACGCTCGAGAAGGAACAGGCAACCGCGGAGGTCACGCGCGCCGACGACATCGTCGTGGACGCCTTGCGACCGGCGAAGCAGCCTGATTACGCTCGGTCGTCGTCACGGTGAGGCGGCGGCGCGCGGGTCGTGGTCGGCGCGGAGGGCGGTCCGTACGCGCCCGGCGGCCGTCGCCGCCGGTGCGGTGAATCCGTACATGGAACGATTCTGCGGACCTAGTCCCACTATCCGCTCATACGACAGGCACGGGCCGCCCGGTGAAACCGGACGGCCCGTAGTTCTCATGCGGCGGCTACCGCGAGGACACCATGCGTTAGCCGCGCGTACGCGGCATCAGCCGCGTACGGACGACATCAGCGCGGCGTCAGTGCGGCATCAGCTGTGCGTACGCAGCATCGTCCGCATCGTCCGCATGGCGACCGACAGGTTCGCCAGGTCGAAGGCGTCCGACCCCTGGATCTCGTCCAGCGTCGTGCGCGCCCGGCCCAGGATCGCCGCGTTCTTCTCCTCCCACGCCGTGAACCGCTGCTCGGTCGTCGCGGAGCCGTCGCCCGCCGCCAGCACATCGGCGGTGAGCGCCGCGTGCGCCGCGTACAGGTCCTCGCGGATGGACGCGCGGGCCATCGACTGCCACCGGTCGGCGCGCGGCAGCTCGATGATCCGGTCCATCAGCTTGGTGATCGAGAGCCGGTCGCCGACGTCGTAGTAGACCTCCGCGACGGCCAGCGCCTCCTTGCCCGTACGGTCCGCGATGGCGACGATGTCCAGCGCCGGGAAGACGGACGAGAACCCGGCGACCCGCTCCGAGAGCTCCGCCGGCACCCCGGCCTCGACCAGCTCGTCGCGGATGGACTGCCACCAGCTCTGGTCCGCGCCGCGCAGCAGCTTCGGCAGCTCGGCCCAGACGCCGCGCACCCCGTCCTTGAAGAACTCGATGGTCTCGGCGAGCTGCACCGGCTGCGGCCGGTTGTTGAGCAGCCACCGGGTGCCGCGCTCGACGAGGCGGCGCGAGTGCAGCCGGATGCGGGTCTGGACGTCGGCGGGCACCTCGTTGTCGAGGGACTCGACCTCGTCCCAGACGGCGTTGAGCCCGAAGATCTCGCGGGCCGCGGCCTGCGCCCGCACGATCTCCTCCAGCGAGGCCCCGGTCTCCTCCCGCAGCCGGTGCAGGAAGGTCGAGCCGCCGCTGTTGACGGTGTCGTTGACCAGCACCGTCGTGACGATCTCGCGGCGCAGCGCGTGCTTGTCGATCCGCTCGCCGAACGTGTCCCGCAGCTCCTGCGGGAAGTAGGCGTGCAGCAGCCACTGGAGGTACTCGTCGTCCGGCAGCCCGGTGGCCAGCAGCTCCCTGGACGCCGTGATCTTGATGTAGGCGAGCAGGACCGCCAGTTCCGGCTGGGTCAGACCGCGGCCGGCGCTGACCCGCTCGCGGATCTGCCGGTCGGTGGGCAGGAACTCCAGCGCGCGGTCCAGGTGCCCGTCGCGCACCAGGCGGCGCATGATCCGCTGGTGGGCGTGGAGCAGGCTGGGCGCCTGGGCGACCGCGTTGGACAGCGCCACGTTCTGCGCGTAGTTGTTGCGCAGCACCAGCGCGCCGACCTCGTCGGTCATCTGCGCGAGGGTCTTGTTGCGGTGCTTGACCGTGAGGTCCCCGTCCGCGACGGCCGTGTTCAGCAGCACCTTGATGTTCACCTCGTGGTCCGAGGTGTCCACGCCCGCGCTGTTGTCGATCGCGTCCGTGTTGATCCGGCCGCCGGTGGACTCCGGACCGCCGACGAGTGCGAACTCGATGCGGCCGAGCTGGGTCAGGCCCAGGTTGCCGCCCTCGCCGACGACGTGCACCCGCAGGTCCGCGCCGTCCACCCGGATCGCGTCGTTGGCCTTGTCGCCGACGTCCGCGTGCGTCTCGGTGGACGCCTTCACGTACGTGCCGATGCCGCCGTTCCACAGGAGGTCGACCTGCGCCTTGAGGATCGCCTTCATCAGCTCGGCGGGGGTCATCTTGGAGACGCCCGCCGCGATGCCGAGGGCCTCGCGGACCTGCGCGTTGACCGGGATGGACTTGGCCGAGCGCGGGTGGATCCCGCCGCCCTTGGAGAGCAGCTCGGTGTTGTAGTCGGCCCAGGACGAGCGCGGCAGCTCGAAGAGGCGGCGGCGCTCGGCGTACGAGGCGGCCGCGTCCGGCGTCGGGTCGAGGAAGATGTGCCGGTGGTCGAAGGCGGCCACCAGCCGGATGTGCTCGGAGAGCAGCATCCCGTTGCCGAACACGTCGCCGGACATGTCGCCGACGCCGACGACCGTGAAGTCCTCGCGCTGCGTGTCGTGGCCCAGCTCCCGGAAGTGCCGCTTGACGGACTCCCAGGCGCCGCGGGCGGTGATGCCCATGCCCTTGTGGTCGTAGCCCGCCGAACCGCCGGAGGCGAAGGCGTCGCCGAGCCAGAAGCCGTACGACTCGGCGACCTCGTTGGCGATGTCGGAGAAGGTCGCGGTGCCCTTGTCGGCGGCGACGACGAGGTACGTGTCGTCCTCGTCGTGCCGGACGACGCCCTTGGGGTGCACGACCTCGCCGCCGACCAGGTTGTCGGTGATGTCGAGCAGGCCGGAGATGAACGTCTTGTAGCTGGCGACGCCCTCGGCCAGCCACGCGTCGCGGTCCAC
Source organism: Streptomyces sp. NPDC057654 (assembly GCF_042800135.1). Classification (NCBI taxonomy): domain Bacteria; kingdom Bacillati; phylum Actinomycetota; class Actinomycetes; order Kitasatosporales; family Streptomycetaceae; genus Streptomyces; species Streptomyces sp. NPDC057654. Next base: position 2,767 of record NZ_JBHVHQ010000480.1, read on the forward strand.
CGACGGGTCGGGCAGCCGCTTGCCGACGAAGCCGCCCTTCGCGCCGACCGGCACGATGACGGTGTTCTTCACCATCTGCGCCTTGACCAGGCCGAGCACCTCGGTACGGAAGTCCTCGCGCCGGTCCGACCAGCGCAGCCCGCCGCGCGCGACCTTGCCGAAGCGCAGGTGGACGCCCTCGACGCGGGGCGAGTACACCCAGATCTCGTACGCGGGCCGGGGCGCGGGCAGGTCCGGGATGGCCTGCGGGTCGAGCTTGATGGACAGGTAGCCGTGCGGCTTGCCGCCCTCGTCCAACTGGAAGTGGTTGGTGCGCAGGGTGGCCTTGATGACGGTGAGGAAGGAGCGCAGGATGCGGTCCTCGTCCAGCGACACGACCTGGTCGAGCGCGCCGTCCAGCTCCTCCAGCAGGCCGTCGATCAGCTCGTGCCCGGCGCGCTGGCGCTCGGGAGCCATCCGCGCCTCGAAGAGGTTCATCAGCAGCCGCGTGGTGTGCACGTTGGTGCTGAGCGTGTCCTCCATGTACGCCTGGCTGAACGTCGACCCGGCCTGCCGCAGGTACTTCGCGTACGCGCGCAGCACCATCGCCTGCCGCCAGTCGAGACCGGCCCGCAGCACCAGGTTGTTGAAGTTGTCGTTCTCCGCCCCGCCGGTCCACACCGCCGCGAAGGCGTCCTGGAACCGCTCGCGCGCGTCGTCGCCCGCGATGTGCTCGGGCATCCGCAGCCCGAAGTCGTAGATCCACGCGGTGGACCGGTCCGAGCAGCGCAGCTCGTACGGACGCTCGTCGACGACCTCGACGCCGAGCCGCTGGAGCACGGGCAGCACCGCGGAGAGCGACACCGGCTCACCCGTGCGGTAGATCTTGAAACGGCGCTCGCCCGCGGTCGCGCCCACCGGCTCGTACAGGCTGAGCGCGAAGTCGTGGTCGCCGCCCGCCGTGGTGAGCTTCTCCAGGTGCTGGAGGTCGGAGACGGCGGCGCGCGGCGAGTGGTCGGCCTTGTAGCCCTCGGGGAACGCCTGGCCGTAGCGGCGCAGCAGCTCCGCGGCGCGCTCCTCGCCGACCTCCGCGGTCAGCGCCTCGGCGAAGCCGTCGGCCCAGGACCGGGCGGCCTCCACCAGCCGCGCCTCGATGCGGTCGACGTCGGCGTCGGTGAGCTCCTGGAGGGCGGCGCCCGGCTCGACGCGCACGACGAAGTGCAGCCGGGAGAGGACCGACTCGGTGTTCCACGCCGTGTAGTCGACGCTGGTGCCGCCGAGCTCCTCCTTGAGGATGTCGATCAGCCGCAGCCGCACGCCGGTGGTGTACCGGTCGCGGGGCAGGTAGACGAGAGCGGAGTAGTAGCGCCCGTACTCGTCCTGGCGCAGGAACAGCCGCAGCCGGCGGCGCTCCTGGAGGTAGAGGACGGAGGTCGCGATGGAGCGCAGCTCGTCGGCCGGGGTCTGGAACAGCTCGTCGCGCGGGTAGGTCTCCAGGATCTGGAGCAGGTCGCGGCCGTCGTGGCTGTCCGGGGTGAAGCCCGCGTCCGCGAGGACCTGCGCGACCTTGCGGCGCACGACCGGCACACGGCGTACGGACTCGGTGTACGCGGCCGAGGAGAACAGCCCCAGGAAACGGCGCTCGCCGATGACGTTGCCCTCGGCGTCGAACTTCTTCACCCCGACGTAGTCGAGGTAGGAGGGGCGGTGCACGGTGGCGCGGCTGTTGGCCTTGGTCAGGACGAGCAGCTTGTGCTCACGGGCCTTGGCGCGGGCGTCGGCGGGCAGCCGGCTGAAGGACGGCGACGCCGGGCGCGCGAGGTGCGAGTGGGGACCGGCGTGGTGGCCCTCGCCCTGGTGCGAGGGGTCGGCGCGCAGGATGCCGAGGCCGGTGCCGGGGACAGCGGTGAGCACGTCCTCCTCGTCGCCGTCGGTCGTGGCCGTCACCAGCTCGTACTCGCGGTAGCCGAGGAAGGTGAAGTGGTCGGCGGCGAGCCAGCGCAGCAGCTCCTGGGCCTCGGTCACGTCCTGCTGGTCGACGTCGTCGGTCGGCTCGGCGGGCAGCCCGTCGGCGAGGCGCTCCGCGGCCTCCCGCATCTTCTGCCAGTCCTCGACGGTCTCGCGGACGTCGGACAGGACGCGCAGCAGATCGGCGGTGATCTGCTTCAGGTCGCCCCGGTCGGTCTCGCGGTCGATCTCGACGTGGATCCAGGACTCGGTCAGCGCGTCGTGCGGAAGCTGGACGTCCCGGCGCACTCCGTGGCCGTCGCAGTCGTTGCCGATGATCTCCAGCAGCTTGCCCGTCACATCGCGGCGGACGATCACCTGCGGGTGGATCACGATGTGGATGCCGCGGCCCTGGCGGGACAGCTCATTGGTGACGGAGTCCACCAGGAACGGCATGTCGTCGGTGACGACCTCGACGACGGAGTGGCTGCACGTCCAGCCGTTCTCCTCGACCGTCGGGGTGTGCACCCGGACGTTCGCCGTTCCCTGCGGCCTGGTTTCAGCGAGTCGGAAGTGGGAAAGTGCAGCACCGAAGACATCGACCGGGTCGCGGCCGCTGAGGTCTTCTGGAGCAGTGTGCAGGTAGTAGCGCTGGAGGTACGCGGTAAGGGTCTCCGGGTCGAGACCCTGAACCGGAGGCGGACTCCCGGCAGGGGTGATCTCGGCGACCCGGGCGGCCCGTGCGAGCAGCTCGGCCTTGGCTTCGTCCAGCTTGGTCTGCATGTCCTCTGGCTCCTGTCGCGCGCCGTTGCGTGACATCGATGGCGGTGGCATCACGCCGCGGCACGGGGTGTCCGGTCGTAATCGACGTTATGCCGGAATGAGGGAAGACCGGGCCGTTCTCGGCCAATTTCGGGGAACGCACCCGGTCGGAGAAATCAGCGGCTGCCCGGGCACGGTGGTGCTCCGGGCGCAGGGCAGGGGCCTCGTCGCCCCCGCGAGATATCGCGCTGATCACCCAGTAAGGCTATCGCTCCTGACCGGGGACCCGTCACGGGCCGTTTGTGTACAAAACCGAGGGGCCGACTTCGACGTTCTGGACAGCGACGCAGGCCACATCCACACTCTTGACAAGGACCCACGGCTCTGACAGCACGCTCTGACGACAGCACGGAGGTGGACGCGATGACGGCGAGGATCCTGATCGTGACCGGGGACGCGGCAGAGTCCCTGGAGGTGCTCTACCCGTACCAGCGGCTGCGCGAGGAGGGGTACGAGGTCCACATCGCCGCCCCCACCCGCAAGAAGCTGCGGTTCGTGGTGCACGACTTCGAGGACGGCTTCGACACCTACACCGAGAAGCCCGGCTACACCTGGCCCGCCGACCTCGCCTTCACGGAAGTGGACCCGGGCGCGTACGCGGCACTGGTAGTACCGGGCGGCCGGGCCCCCGAGTACCTGCGCAACGACCCCGAGCTCCGCAAGATCCTCAAAGCCTTCTTCGACGCCGACAAGCCCGTGGCCCAGATCTGCCACGGCCCCCTGATCACCGCCGCCGTAGGCGGCCTCGGCGGCCGCCGCGTCACGTCGTACCCCGCCCTCGAACTCGACATCCAGGCCGCCGGCGCCGAGTTCCAGGACTCCGAAGTAGTAGTCGACGGCACCATGGTCTCCTCCCGAGCCTGGCCCGACCACTCGGCTTGGATGCGCGAATTCCTGACGGTGCTACGGGCAAAGGCCCCGGTGACGTAGCAGACCGCCACGTCCGACGTTTGAGCCCGCTTTCCCCGCCCACTCACCGAGCGCACAAATCCAGCCCGTCAGGGGGCACCTCCCAGCGGTAGCT
>NZ_JBHVHQ010000481.1:0-6521 GCF_042800135.1 Streptomyces sp. NPDC057654
CAGCCGGCCGCCGCCCTCGCTGATGACGCGCAGGCCGAGGAGGCGCTTGCCGGGGGTGAAGCCGACGGTGCCGACGGTGAGCAGGCTCAGGACGAGAAAGACGAGGAGCGCCCAGTTGCCGGCGCGCTGGGCGCTGCCGTCGGCGAGGAACGCGTAGGCGATGAGCATGCACAGCGCCCAGTCGACGCAGAGGGCGCCGATGCGGCGGCCGAGCGGGGCGATGGAGCCGGGCCCGTCCTTGGGCAGCCCGAGCCGTTCGCCCCGGTAGCCGAAGTCGACGCCCATGTCCTCGGCGGCCGCGCGCGGCCCGGAGAGCCACGATCCGATTGCTTGCCTGTTGTCCACCCGTCCACGGTACTGCGACGGCATACGTTCGCCCCGCTCCGGGTACGGGTAGGTGCCTTTACCGGGTCCCGTACGCGCCGCGGGGACGGCACCGGGGGCACTCTCCGGTTAACCTCGGCGAAACAAATGGGTCATGCTTGGGAAATCCCGCCTGCCTAGGGTCGGGCCGAGCGCGCCACCGCATAGAGGGACTGCGCCATCGAAGCAACCCCGACCGCACCCGGCCGGGCTAGGAGGAGTTGGATGTTCCAGAACGGCGACGACGCCAAAAAGTTCATCTCGGACGAGGATGTCAAGTTCGTCGATGTCCGCTTCTGCGACCTGCCCGGCGTGATGCAGCACTTCACGATCCCGGCGAAGGCGTTCGACCCGACCGAGGAGCTGGCCTTCGACGGCTCGTCGATCCGCGGGTTCCAGGCCATCCACGAGTCCGACATGGCGCTGCGCGCGGACCTGTCGACGGCGCGCGTCGACCCGTTCCGCAAGGACAAGACGCTCAACCTCAACTTCTTCATCCACGACCCGATCACGGGCGAGCAGTACAGCCGCGACCCGCGCAACATCGCCAAGAAGGCGGAGGCGTACCTGGCCTCGACCGGCATCGCGGACACGGCGTACTTCGGCCCGGAGGCCGAGTTCTACGTGTTCGACAGCGTCCGCTTCGAGACGAGCGCGAACCAGTCCTTCTACCACATCGACTCCGAGGCCGGCGCCTGGAACACCGGCGCGGTGGAGAACAACCGCGGCTACAAGGTCCGGTACAAGGGCGGCTACTTCCCGGCGCCGCCGGTGGACCACTTCGCGGACCTGCGCGCGGAGATCTCCCTGGAGCTGGACGCGGCGGGCCTTGAGGTGGAGCGCCAGCACCACGAGGTGGGCACGGCGGGCCAGGCGGAGATCAACTACAAGTTCAACACGCTGCTCGCCGCGGCGGACGACCTGATGCTCTTCAAGTACATCGTGAAGAACGTCGCCTGGCGCAACGGCAAGACCGCGACCTTCATGCCGAAGCCGATCTTCGGAGACAACGGCTCGGGCATGCACGTCCACCAGTCCCTGTGGTCCGGCGGCGAACCGCTCTTCTACGACGAGCAGGGCTACGCGGGCCTCTCGGACACCGCCCGCTACTACATCGGCGGCATCCTCAAGCACGCCCCGTCGCTGCTGGCCTTCACCAACCCGACGGTGAACTCCTACCACCGCCTGGTCCCCGGCTTCGAGGCCCCGGTCAACATGGTCTACTCCCAGCGCAACCGCTCCGCCGCGATGCGCATCCCGATCACGGGCTCCAACCCCAAGGCCAAGCGCGTCGAATTCCGCGCCCCGGACCCGTCCTCGAACCCGTACCTCGCCTTCTCCGCGCTGCTGCTGGCGGGCCTGGACGGCGTCAAGAACAAGATCGAACCGGCCGAGCCGATCGACAAGGACCTCTACGAGCTCGCCCCCGAGGAGCACGCGAGCGTCCCCCAGGTCCCGACCTCCCTCCCGGCCGTACTCGAAGCCCTCGAAGCGGACAACGAGTACCTCCAGGCGGGCGGCGTCTTCACGGCCGACCTCATCGAAACCTGGATCGACTACAAGCGCACCCAGGAAATCGCCCCGATGCAACTGCGCCCGCACCCGCACGAGTTCGAGATGTACTTCGACCTCTGAGCCATGGACTCCGCCCGAGGCCGCCATCCCATTCCGGGGTGGCGGCCTTTGCCGTGAGCGTTTGCCGTGGGCCTTCGGCGGGGTGTTTCTCGCTTATTCAGGCCAGCCCCAGAGCGAAAGCGGAGAAGCCGACGGCCAGGATTCCGGCGAGAATTCGGGGGCCTCGGGACAGGGCTGTCCAAGGGGTTTCCAGGTGGCGGGTGGTGTGGGCGAGGGTTATGAGGAGGATGGCGAAGAGGGGGAGCCAGGGGAGGCGGGTCAGCATCCAGGTGGGGAAGTCGGGGGCGGTGGTGAGGCCGGTTATCGGGCCGAGGGTCGCGGCGGGGATCGCGGCGGTCAGCATGGCCGTCTGGTGCCAGCACAGGCTCGTCATCGCCGAGGCGTTCACCGCCGATACCGGGCCCCACAGCGCCGGCTTGCGCATCAGCGCCGCTATCCGGTCCCTCAGCAGGATCGCCGCCCCGCACTGCGCCGCCGCCAGCGCGATCACCAGGAGCGACGGCGGGTGGGAGTTCGTACGGTCCTGGCCCGGTACGCCGACCATGCTCATCGGGTAGTGGAACACCACCAGCAGCAGCGCGAACAGCGTCGCCCCGCCCGCGCACAGCAGCCACGCCCCCCGCCTGCCCAGCCGCTTCTCGCCCCAGGACACGCCCAGTTGGTAGCCGAACAGCCAGCCGGGGAAGAGGCTGACGAGCCCCACCCACCCCGGTATCGACTCGGCGTACGGGCCGTAGCGCAGGAAGTCCACCACGGCCACGGTGAGCACCAGTGGCGCCGCCGCCCAGCCGCCCAGGCGGCTCGTCGCCGCCACGCAGTACGGCGTCAGCGCCGTGACCACCGCGTATACCAAGACGAACCACAGCGGCTGCACTACCAGCGTCGCGCTGGTGCGCAGCGTCGTCTCCGGCACCCCGAGCACGTACAGCAGCGGAGCCAGCAGCGCCCACACCGCCGTGACGCCCACGGCCGGTCGCAGCAGGCGGATCAGGCGGCCGCGGATCCAGTGGGTCCGCCGCTCGCCCCGCGCGGCCGAGCGGCGGTAGGACAGTACCGAGGCATAGCCGCCTACCAGGAAGAAGATGCCCAGCATCTGCAGCACCCAGGTGAGGGGCGCCAGCGGCGCGAACGTCGACAGCGGGCTCGCGTTGTGCAGCGCGCCCTTTCCGTCCAGGCTCAGTCCCCCGACCAGCCAATGGCCCGTTGGCACCGCCAGCAGCGCCAGTGCCCTCAACGCGTCTATCGCTCTGTCCCGTTGCACCGTCGGCGATGGCGGTGGTGTCGGCAGGCTCGGGGGTGACACTTGTTGTTCGTACGTGACGCTCACCATCGTGCTCCGTCATAGTCCGGATTTCTCTCGGGAAACGGCATGACGGGTCCTTTGCTCGGCCTGCGGCACGGTGATTGAGTTCCTCCATGCTCTGCCGGAACTCCGCGCCGGTCAGTGAGGGCAGGGCCCCAACACCAGGGGGGCCGACCGGTGTTGTCCGGCGGGGGCTGTCGCCCGCGGAGCGGGGGGATAACCCCACCGGCCCTCCCCGTACCGCCGCCGCGTGGCCAGGCACGGCTCCTTGACGCGGCCTCGCGCCGCGCGCGCTCTTGGCGGGTGCGGCGCGCGGTGGCACCGTCGAGCAGAGCAGCCTTGCGCACGCCCCGTACGCCCGAGAAGCCCTGTACGACCGAGAAGCCCTGTACACCCGATACGCCCCGTACACGCCGCACGCCCCACACGCGCGGTCCGTCGCAGACGCCGCCTAGGAGGCACGTACGTCATGGTGAACATCCCCGAGGACCTCTCGTACACCAGGGACCATGAATGGCTGCGGATCAAGGGCGACCAGGCGACCGTCGGCGTCACCGACTTCGCGCAGCGGCAGATGGGCAGCATCGTCTACGTCGAGCTGCCGAAGCCGGGCGAGCGGTTCGAGGCGTCCGAGGCGTTCGGCTCGGTGGAGTCGGTCAAGGCCGTCACCGAGATCTATATGCCGGTGACCGGCGCCGTCATCGCGGTCAACGAGACCACCAACGACAGCCCGGAGCAGATCAACGACGATCCGTACGGCGACGGCTGGGTCATCTTCATCCAGGTGCCGTCGCCCGGCGCGTACAGCGGGCTGCTCAGCGCCGAGGAGTACGCGGACTATCTCGCGGAGGAGGCGGCCGGCGAATAGGTCTCCGCTGCCCCTGCCGCCGAGTCTGCTGCTCAAGCGGCCCGCATGCTTCAATGGGGGGCATGGCCAGCCTTGAGAAGAACACCGCGACAGGTCGCAGCGACCTTGAGCCGTTCTGGCCGTCACGCCAGCATCACGATTACGACCGAGTGTGTTGCCGCGCGATCCCCGCGCAGGCCCGCTCCCCCCGCTGACGCCCGCAGTCGAAGTCAGCCCGCCGGTCGCCAGTACCGGCCAATGGCCAGCGCGCACGTAACGCCCCTCGACGGCTTCCCGCGCGAAAGAGCTGAGTCCCCATGACGAATCTCCGTACCCTGCCGCCTTCCTCCAGTACTCCTGGCCCCGCGCACCGCCACCGGCTCCGAGCCGTCGCACCCGACGAGGTGCCTCCGGTCGCCGAGCTGCTGCACTCCGGTGCCACGTGGCTGCCCGCGCCCCCGCACACGCTCCCCTCCCTGCCCGGCCAGCCGCCGATGGTCGGCTATCTCGTGCTCGTACCGGCCGAGCAGCCGGCCGAGCAGGCCGGGGCCGCGCCGGTCGTCCTGTCCGACGGTGACGCGCTGGTGCGCATCGATCCCGAGCAGCGCACCGCCCACGTCGCCGGGCGCCTCCTCGACCTCACCTACCTGGAGTTCGAGCTGCTCGCCCACCTCGTCGCGCACCCGCAGCGCGTCCACACCCGCGACCAGCTGGTGACCACGGTCTGGGGGTACGGGCACGTGGGCGACGGCCGGACCGTCGACGTCCACGTCGCCCGGCTGCGCCGCAAGATGGGCGCCGAGCACCGGGGGGCGATCGTGACCGTGCGGCGGGTGGGTTATAAGTACGTGCCTCCGCTGGTCTGATCCGACCGAAACGATTCACCGGGCGGCCGGTCCTTCGGGGCGGCCGCCCGTTCGCATGCCCGCGCCCACACCGGCGTGGTGTCGCTAGATACACCATCGCCCGGGTGCCGGGCCCAGTGACCGATAATGGCCCGATAAGCAGACTGGAGTCATGCCCGATCGCCGGGTGACAGGGAAAGCGCAGGGAGAACACAGATGAGGGTCCGCAGCGCACTGCTGGCCGCTGCACGGGGGCTGTACCTGTCCGTCGTCGGCTTGGCCGGATCGATCATTATCTTCACGCTCACGCTCGTCTCGATCGCCTTCATCCCGCTGGGCCTGGGCGTCTTCACCACCCCCGCCGTGATCAAGGCGATGCGCGGATTCGCCAATATCCGGCGGGTGCACTCCTACAGCTGGTCCGGGGTGCACATCCCCCAGCCGTACCGGCCGCTGCCCGCGGGCTCCGGCGGCGTGATCGGACAGATGGAGCAGTGCAAGGCGCTGCTCAAGGACCCGGCCACCTGGCGCGACCTGTCCTGGCTGCTCGTCGACATGACAGCGGGATTCGTCCTCGCGCTGCTGCCGCTCATCCTCGTCGCGTACGCGCTGTGGGGCCCGGTCCTGGCCTTCGGCGTCTGGCGGCCGATCGTGCACGCCGGCGGCAACGAGTGGTTCGCGTTCATCCACATCACCGGCCAGACCAGCGCCAACCTGGCCGCCGGGCTCGGCATCTGCCTCGGCATCCTGAGCCTGTTCGTCAACCCGGCCCTGCTGCGCGCCCACTTCACCCTCGCCATGTCCCTCCTCGCGCCGACCGACGCCGCCACCCGTGAGCGGGCGCTCGCCCAGCGCGTCGACCGGCTGACGGAGACCCGCCACGACGCGCTGGACACCTCCGCCGCCGAACTGCGCCGCATCGAGCGCGACCTGCACGACGGGGCGCAGGCCCGGATCGTCGCCATGGGCATGAGCCTGGGCACCATCGAGGCGCTCATCGAGAAGGACCCGGAGCAGGCCAAGAAGCTGCTGGCGGCGGCCCGCGCCGACTCCGCCGACGCGCTGACCGAGCTGCGCGACCTGGTCCGCGGCATCCACCCGCCGGTACTGGCCGAGCGCGGTCTCGGCGATGCCGTACGGGCTCTGGCGCTGCGCATGGCGATCCCGGTCGAGGTGGACGTCGAGCTGCCCGGCCGCGCCGAGGAGCCGGTCGAGTCGGCCGCGTACTTCGCGGTCAGCGAGGTCCTCACCAACGCCGCCAAGCACTCGGGCGCCGAGCAGGTCTGGCTGGACATCCACCACGAGCAGGGCATGCTGCGCATCAGCGTCACCGACAACGGCCGTGGCGGCGCGACCACCGCGGGCGGCTCCGGCCTCGTCGGCGTCGAGCGCCGGCTCGGCACGTTCGACGGCGTGCTGGCCGTGAGCAGCCCGGCGGGCGGGCCCACGATGGTGACGATGGAGATCCCCTGCTCCCTGAGCGCCGCTCCCGCCCGCGGCAGGTGAGCCCCGCCCCCTGCCCGTAAGC
>NZ_JBHVHQ010000482.1:0-6500 GCF_042800135.1 Streptomyces sp. NPDC057654
CGGAGGTCGGCGGGTCCGTCACCTCCGGCGCGGTGATCTGCGAGATCAAGGACTGATACCCCGTTCCACGCCCTGGGGCCCTCGCCGGTGATTCGGCGGGGGCCCCAGGTGTTCCGGAGCGGTCACGTGCCGCCCCGGCCAGTGGCATCCTTGCTGTCATGAGCTCACCGGCGGTGGGCCGCGGTGAGCGGGAGGATGACGCAATGGCGACGGACACGGCGCAGACGTCACAGCGACCCATGCGCGCGGACGCGCGGCGCAACTACGAGCGCCTGCTGACCGAGGCCCGTACGGCCTTCACACAGCACGGCACCGACGCCTCGCTCGAAGACGTCGCGCGCCGCGCGGGCGTCGGCATCGGCACCCTCTACCGGCACTTCCCCAACCGCATCGCCCTGATGAGCGCCGTCTTCCAGGGCGAGGTCGACGCGCTCCTCGCCCGCTCCCGCGAGCTCCTCGCCGCCCCCGAGCCGTGCCGCGCCCTCGTGGAGTGGCTGCGCGCGATCATCGCGCACGCGAGCACGTACCGCGGGCTGTCCCGCGAACTGATCGCCGCACAGAGCGACGAGGGGTCCGCCCTGTCGCGGTGCAGCACCCCGATGCGCGAGGCGGGCGGCACGCTCCTCTCCCGCGCCCAGCGGGCCGGGGCCGTCCGCACCGACGTCGGCATCGCCGACCTCATGCAGCTGACCAGCGCCATCGCGCTCGCCACCGAACAGTCTCCGGACGACCCGGAATTGGCCGACCGGCTGCTGATGCTCACCCTGACCGGCCTGCGGGCCCCCGGCACGGAGTGCCCCGAGGAGGGGTAGCCGCGGGCCCGGTCGGGTAATGTGGGCAGCTCAGGCAGTGAACACGTCAAGGAGGTGAGACCCATTACCGCTGCAACAGGCTGGGTGCTCCCTCCGCACGGCCGTACGGTCCACCGGACATAGGTGACCGCCGGGAGCCCCGCGAAGGCATCCCGAGAGGTCTCCTCCATGTCGGTTTCCGCGTCACCTTCTTCTCTCCCCGCCGCCATCGTCCGCACGCTGCGCGCCGCCGGGTGCGTCTTCGCCGAGGACGAGGCGGAACTGCTCATAGCCACGGCCCGTACGCCCGTAGAACTCGACGGCATGGTGCGTCGGCGGGCCGACGGGCTCCCGCTCGAACACGTCCTGGGCTGGGCCGAGTTCCGCGGCCTGCGCGTCGCCGTGGGCCCCGGCGTCTTCGTACCGCGCCGCCGCACCGAATTCCTCGTCGAACGGGCCGTGGCCGCGGTCGCCGGGCGCTCCGGGCGCGTCGAGCGCTCAAACGGGCCGGTCGTCGTCGACCTGTGCTGCGGCTCGGGCGCGGTGGGCCTGGCCCTGCGCGCCGCCCTCGGCCGCGCCGAACTGCACGCCGCCGACATCGACCCCGCGGCGGTCCGCTGCGCCCGCCGCAACGCCGCCGCCCATGGCGGTGACAGCCTGGTCTACGAGGGCGACCTGTACGAGCCGCTGCCGGCCGCCCTGCGCGGGCGCGTCGACATCCTGGTCGCCAACGTCCCGTACGTACCCACCGAAGCCATCGGCACCCTCCCGCCCGAGGCCCGCGACCACGAGCCCCTGGTCGCCCTCGACGGCGGCACGGACGGCCTCGACGTCCTGCGCCGCGTCACCGCCGCCGCCCCGCGATGGCTGGCCCCGGGCGGCTCCCTGCTCATCGAGACCAGCGAACGCCAGGCGGAGAAGGCTGCCGCGGCCTTCTCCGCGAGCGGCCTGCTCACCCGCGTGACCAACTGCGACGAACTCAACGCCACGGTCATCACCGGCACCGGGCCGACGAACGGACGGACGGGACAGGACGCCTGAGCCCGTCCCCTTGTGGGGGCCGGTCCCGGTCCTGCCGTCGGCGGCTTCCCGGCGGTCGGCCGGTGCCGCACGTCGTCGTCGGCGGTACGTCCGCGGCCCCGGGCCCTCGGGCACCCGAGCCCGTACGCCCGTAAGCCCGCCCGTATCGCGCCCGTACAGAGGCTGCGGCGCCGGGCTAGCGGCGGCGCAGGTCGGCCACCCTCCCCGGGATCGGGTCGCCGACCGCCGCGGCCGCGCGGAGCTGGGTGCCGCTGGGGCCCGGCGGGTGGTTGCGGCGCTGGCCCGGCAGAGGGGCCACGTCCCGCCGGGGGCGGTGCCCCGGCGGGACGGAGTCGCCGCCGCTGGGGCCGACGGTCCCCCCCGAGCCCGACCCCGCGCCGGGCCCGGCGACCGCGATCTGCACCCCCTGGTCGGCGAGCGCCTGGAGCTCAGTGGCGGCACGCTCGTCGTGCGCGGGCGGCTCGTCGGTCACCAGCCGCGTGATCACGTCCGTGGGGACCGTCTGGAACATGGTGTCGGTGCCGAGCTTCGTATGGTCCGCGAGCACCACCACCTCGGCCGCCGCCTGCACCAGCGCGCGGTCGACGCTCGCGGAGAGCATGTTGGACGTGGACAGGCCGCGCTCGGCGGTCAGCCCACTGCCGGACAGGAAGGCGCGGGAGACCCGCAGCCCCTGGAGGGACTGCTCGGCCCCGCTGCCCACCAGGGCGTAGTTGGAGCCTCTGAGGGTCCCGCCGGTCATCACGACCTCGACCCGGTTGGCGTGGGCCAGCGCCTGGGCGACGAGAAGGGAGTTGGTCACCACGGTCAGGCCGGGTACGCGCGCGAGCCGGCGGGCCAGCTCCTGCGTGGTCGTACCGGCGCCGACGACGACGGCCTCGCCCTCTTCGACGAAGCTCGCCGCGAGATCGGCGATGGCCGTCTTCTCCGCGGTCGCTAGATGGGATTTCTGCGGGAAGCCGGACTCCCTGGTGAAACCACCCGGCAGCACCGCACCGCCGTGCCGGCGGTCGAGCAGTCCTTCTGCCTCCAACGCCCGTACGTCCCGCCGTACGGTCACTTCGGAGGTCTGGACGACACGGGCGAGCTCACGGAGCGAAACCGCCCCGTTGGCCCGCACCATTTCGAGGATCAATTGGCGACGTTCTGCTGCGAACACGAAACTGACAGTAACGCCAACGACCAACTGTTTTCAGCAGCTTGCAGCAATTAACGGAAATTGTCCGTAGCCGCTACCACGGAGTGGTATAGGAAGAAGCGCACCAGTACAGCACCGGTACACCGGCCGAACACGGCCCGCGCCTCCTCCCGCCGACACCCCCGCCGCCTACTCCTCGCTCTGCGTCTTACGGGTGTGCAACTGCCGCGCGACCTCGGCGATCGAGCCGGACAGCGACGGGTACACGGTGAACGCGTTGGCGATCTGTTCCACCGTCAGGTTGTTGTCGACGGCGATCGAGATGGGGTGGATCAACTCGCTGGCCCGCGGCGCGACCACCACGCCGCCGACCACGATGCCGGTGCCCGGGCGGCAGAACAGCTTCACGAATCCGTCCCGGATGCCCTGCATCTTCGCTCGGGCATTGCGCAGCAGCGGCAGCTTCACCACACGCGCGTCAATCCTCCCGTTGTCCACGTCCGCCTGCGTGTAGCCGACGGTCGCAATCTCCGGGTCCGTAAATACGTTCGCGGATACAGCCTTGAGATTGAGCGGAGTGACCGCGTCGCCCAGGAAGTGGTACATGGCGATACGGCCCTGCATCGCCGCCACCGAAGCCAGTGCGAAGACACCGGTGCAGTCGCCGGCCGCGTACACGCCCGGCACGCTCGTCCGCGACACCTTGTCCGTCCAGATGTGGCCGGACTCCTTGAGCCTGACTCCGGCCTCCTCCAGACCCATACCGCCGGTATTCGGAATGGAGCCGACCGCCATCAGGCAGTGCGTACCCGAAATCACCCGGCCGTCCGCCAGGGTGACCTCCACGCGCTCCCCCACCCGCTTCGCGGACTGCGCGCGGGAACGCGCCATCACATTCATTCCGCGCCGCCGGAACACGTCCTCCAGCACCGCGGCGGCGTCCGGGTCCTCGCCCGGCAGCACCCGGTCGCGGCTGGAGACTAGCGTCACCTTCGAGCCGAGCGCCTGGTACGCCCCGGCGAACTCCGCGCCCGTCACGCCGGAACCGACCACGATGAGCTCCTCGGGGAGCTCCTCCAGGTCGTAGACCTGCGTCCAGTTGAGTATCCGCTCGCCGTCCGGCAGCGCGTCCGGGATCTCGCGCGGGTGCGCGCCCGTCGCGATCAGCACGGAGTCCGCCGTCAGCGTCTCCTCGGAGCCGTCCGCCGCCCGTACGGTCACCGTCCGGGAGCCGTCGGCTGCCCGTTCCGGCTCCAGCCGGCCACGGCCGCGCAGCACGCGTGCGCCCGCACGCGTGACGGACGCCGTGATGTCGTGCGACTGGGCCAGCGCCAGGCGCTTCACACGCCGGTTCACCTTGCCCAGGTCCACGCCCACGACGCGCGCCACCTGCTCCAGCGGCGGCGTGTCGTCGGCGACGATGATCCCGAGCTCCTCATACGAGGAGTCGAAGGTCGTCATCACCTCAGCCGTCGCGATGAGAGTCTTCGACGGCACGCAGTCGGTCAGCACCGACGCCCCGCCCAGACCGTCGCAGTCGACGACGGTCACCTCCGCGCCGAGCTGCGCGCCCACCAGCGCCGCTTCGTAGCCGCCGGGTCCGCCACCAATGATCACGATCCGAGTCACATACTCCATTGTCCCGCACCCGTCACGAGGTCTCCGCCCGGGGCCCTCCGTCCGGGCTCTCACCCGAGCGTGCCACCACAAATGCCGTCCCGCCCCACTCCCGTACCCTCAGAACCATGTCGCTCTACGCCGCGTACGCCGGCAACCTCGACGCGCGGCTGATGTCCCGCCGCGCACCGCACTCGCCGCTCCGCGGCACAGGCTGGCTGACCGACTGGCGGCTGACCTTCGGCGGCGAGCAGATGGGCTGGGAGGGAGCGCTGGCCACCATCGTCGAAGCGCCCCGGTCCCAGGTCTTCGTCGCGCTGTACGACATCGCCCCCATGGACGAGGAGTCCATGGACCGCTGGGAGGGCGTCGGCCTCGACATCTACCGGCGGATGCGGGTGCGCGTGCACACGCTGGACGGCGAGGAGGCCGCCTGGCTGTACGTGCTCAACGGGTACGAGGGCGGGCTGCCCTCCGCCCGCTACCTCGGCGAGCTCGCCGACGCCGCCGAGTCCGCGGGCGCGCCCCACGACTATGTGATGGAGCTGCGCAAACGGCCCTGCTGAGGTGCGCGTACGCCCGTAGACTCGGCGCACGACGGGCCGGCAGGGACCGGAAGGGGAGGGCACTATGCCCACGTACCAGGTGTACTTCACCGAACAGGCCGGAGCAGCCCGCGACCGCCTCGACGACGCGCAGCGCGCCGCCTTCGACAAGGGCATCTCGCTGCTCGCCCGCGACCCGTTCCCCGCGCTCTCCCGCCCGATAAGCGCCACGGGCGACGACCGGACCATCCGGCTGACGCAGAACATCCTGGTGGAGTACACGGTGAGCATGGGGCGGCTGCTGGTCTTCATCGTCGAGGTCTTCAACGACAAGGACATCTTCGTGAGGGACGTGGACTGAGCGGGGCCCAGTGCTTCTGTCGCGTCTCCCACCTGCGACATCTACGCGCGTAGGGGATTTCCGGATACCCTCGTCCGCGTGAACGCATCAGTTACTCCGGAGATCCAGGGCGACCCCTACGCCGCCGCCGACGCCGCCGCCGCCCGCCTGCGCGAGCTCACCGGCGCCGAGACCCACGACGTGGCCCTGGTCATGGGCTCCGGCTGGGTACCCGCGACCGACGCGCTCGGCACCGCCGAGCACGAGTTCCCGGTCACCGAACTGCCCGGCTTCCCGCCGCCCGCCGTCGCGGGCCACGCCGGCACGATCCGCTCGTACCGGATCAAGGACAAGCGGGCCCTGGTCTTCCTCGGCCGCACGCACTACTACGAGGGCCGCGGCGTGGCCGCCGTCGCGCACGGCGTACGCACCGCCGTCGCCGCCGGCTGCAAGACCATCGTCCTGACCAACGGCTGCGGCGGCCTCCGCGAGGGCATGCGCCCCGGTCAGCCGGTGCTGATCAGCGACCACATCAACCTCACGGCCACCTCCCCCATCGTCGGCGCCAACTTCGTCGACCTCACGGACCTCTACTCGCCGCGGCTGCGCGCCCTCTGCCAGGAGGTCGACCCCAGCCTTGAGGAAGGCGTGTACGCCCAGTTCCCCGGCCCGCACTACGAGACTCCGGCCGAGATCACCATGGCCCGCGTCATCGGGGCGGACCTGGTCGGCATGTCCACCACCCTCGAAGCGATCGCCGCCCGCGAGGCCGGGGCCGAGGTGCTCGGCATCTCCCTGGTCACCAACCTGGCCGCGGGCATGACGGGCGAGCCCCTCAACCACGAAGAGGTCCTCCAGGCCGGCCGTGACTCGGCGGCTCGCATGGGCAGCCTGCTGGCACAGGTGCTGGACCGGCTGTAGCGGGTCCCGGCGGGGTACGGGCGTGTTGTGGGTGCGGGGCCGGGTCCTACGGGGTGGGGTCCTCCACCGCATATTTACGGGCCGCAAACCCGGAACCGCCGAGTCAC
>NZ_JBHVHQ010000483.1:0-6498 GCF_042800135.1 Streptomyces sp. NPDC057654
TCGAGCGCCAGGACGTGCGTGGCGGCCTCCGAGGACTCTTCGCCTGTGAGGTCGTCCGTGTAGATAGTGATGATCTTCTGTGCCATGGGCGCATCCTAGGGCCATCAGGAAGCGTCCGAAGCCAAGACGTAACCGTGCCCCCACTCTCATCGGGAGAAGGGGGCACTTTCACCTCTGCCGTCGTGAGCTCGTCAGGCTGAGATTCCGCCAGTCCTGACCGCGGTCACAAAGGACTGCCACGCAGAGGCAGAGAAGCGGAAGGCGCCCTGTTCAGGTCGCTTGGAGTCCCTTACCGCAACATCCTTCGCCTCAATCACCTGGTATTCGAGGCACTGGCCGTTTGTGTCTCCGCTATATGAGGATTTGCGCCAGTTGTCCGGAAGGTGGTGCATCATCAGATGTGCCTCTTAATGCGTCTCAAGATCTCGGATTATACGCGAGATCAGGTCTATGGTTTGCCGGGACGATAGAGCGACGGCGCGCAGCTGGTCAAACGCGGTGCGGTACCTCTCTACAGGAGCATCATCTTCCAGATACAGAGCCCCGTCCAGGTAGTCCAATCCGACGATGTCCAGTTCCATCGGATCTGGATACGTGTAGAGAGTGAAGCTTCCGTCAATCCCAGCGTAGCTACCTTGCTCGTACTCCACGATCTGGATTGACAGCAGCGGCCGTTCGTTGAGTTCGATCAGTTTCCGCAGTTGCGCAATCATGACCTTGCGCCCGCCCACTCTGCGGTGGAGCACTGCCTCATCGAGGATGCAGATGTACTGCGGCGGCTCGGCGCGTTCGAAGACTGCCTGTCGCTCCATTCGCAGGCGTACCAGCTCCGCGATCTGGTCGGTGCTGGCCGACGAGCCGGCGCCACGCATCACGGCCTCGGCGTAGTCCTCGGTCTGGAGCAGCCCCGGTACAACCATGGTCTGAAACGCCCCCAACCTCACGGCGTCAGCTTCGAGCGTCAGACGCTCCTGAAAGTCCGGTTTCAGAGCATCGCCGTACTGCTGCCACCAACCGGCCTGCTTGCTCTGCCGATGGAGGGCCAGGAGCGCGGCCACCAGCGCTTCATCCTTGACCTGGTAGTACGTCAGTAGCGCCTTGAGCTCCAGCGGCCGGATGTTCTGCCGACCGTTTTCGATGCGAGACATCTTGGTCTTGTCGCCGTCGATGTGCTGGCCAGCCGTCTGAAGGCTGACTGCCGCGGCTTCACGGAGTCGCCTCAGCTCGGAGCCAAGTCGTTTCCTGCGCACGGTCGGCCTCGCATGTGCCTGCATCGCCACTTCCCTACCCCAGCCGCTTCGTTCAGGGCTCAGTCTGCCGTACATAGCTCACCTCCATCGCTGGCATATGACTATGACATTACCAATCTCCAACGTTGCAGTCGCGCCTGTTGCACACAAGGCTGTGATGGGTGCACTCTGTTGGCGTTCGCAGTCAGAGACAACTCCAACTGCGACATGACTAGGCGTTGTTGGTCGTCCTGGAGGTGCCATGTACATCGTGGCGGAGTACGGGAAAGCCCCTCGAACTGAGGCTGATCTCAAGAGGATCAGCGCAAGTAAGAAGCTCTCTCATCTGACGTCAGCCAGAGGAGACGGCGGCAAACTGCTGGTCTTCAAGCAGCCCGGACAGGACGGGTTCGAACCCGCGGACGGCGCGAATCTTGCTCCTGGCACTATGGCCTACCCGCCTTGCCAGTGTCCTGAGCATCGTGCCGGACTCGGGCGCCCGGACCCTCTGTTGACGTTGCAGAAGGTCGATAGCGCCAATCCAAGAGAGTCCCATGAGTAGCGGTGCCGGACCTGGCCTTTCTCTCTATCAGCAAAAATTGCTGGCCGCTGGATGGCAGGAACGCCAGGGAGCGAAACGGCCGACAGTATATTGGTGCGGCCTCATCGTGACAGGTGCCGTGAGTGGCACCCTGCGCGACTATCAGCTAGACGAGCACACAGCCGTGTCTCCGAGGCTGATGGTGGGCTGGATGCGCGATACGGCCTTATGGCTCGCTGACCACCTCTCGCCAAGGTTCGAAACGCAGCAGTATGCGCATGGATGCCCACCCGGATTTATGCATGTCCCTGATGGTTTCCCTCATCCGGCGGCGGATTTGGATGAGTGGGCAGCAGACTGGACAGCACAGGCAGACGCCATGCGGCATCTAAGCGATGGACACCCGTACAGCATGACCACCCATGATGCCTACAGCGTCTACTCATTGAGTGCGCGCCCTATTCAACCAACTCCGTTTCTGGAGTCCTGGTTAGATGCCGGCAGCTACGAGTACGAGTACTTGGCTGCCTGAGAACGAAGAACCCTGATCCAACTCAACCCACTTGCCTCTGTTCAGGGGCGGGCTAGGAGAAAAGCGCCGTAGTGAGTGCCGAACAACAAAACATCGACATGGCTACTGCTCCACCCGGAAAAATCAGGTGGCGCAGGGGGGATGGAAGTGGCGAGCGTGACAACGCTGACAGCACGATTACCAGCGGCAGCACGCTACCTCAGCTTACCGGTTCTTTCGAGGTGGGCGGCAAAATGGTTAGGTACCGCATGCGCCCGCTTCCGGGTCGAATAATATCGTCCGAGGAGCAGGAAAGGATAACCGCTAGCATCAGGCGCGTGTACGACGGGGGCACGAGCCTAGACGAAGCTGCCGCGCATTACGGCATCGAGACAAAGACGGCCCGGCTATGGCTGGGAATCGAATAGCGATGGCGTTACCTCCGTGCCCCATGGGCGGACGACCCTCTTACGCAAAAAAAGAAGATGCCATACGTAAGATCGGCGCCCACTACTACACGAGTAATCGCCACAAGCGGGTATCTCTCTGCTTCTGCGGATACTGGCATATCAAGAATATGGGCGTCTCTCGACGTGGACGCACCTGGAAAAAGAAGCGCAACAGTTAACACCACAGACTTCCCCTCCCTGCCGGTGACCCCCAAAACCCCGGCTGCGAGGCGGACGGATGATCTGCCGTAGATACCCCTATAAGGCAGAGATTCCAGAGACCCGCTCACGTATTCCGTGGAATGTTGCTCCTAGACGGCGCGGAGGAGCTGGGTGGGCCTCAGAACACAAAAGCACCACTCAACAGAAGAGATGAGGACGCAATGGCAGAAGAAGTGCACGACGGTATCGGCGGACTGAGGACCACCCCCGCGGACCCGGCGGACTCGCTTGACAACAACACCAGCGACACCACCAGTGACCCCGAGACCGCCGGCGACCAGGCCGACGACGACCAGGCCGACGGGACCGACGCCGACTAGGGCGTTTGTCTCTCAGGAAAAGTAGGCCCCGCCTCGGTCGCATGCGGTCATTTCCATGAAGCGGAGTCGACCGAGGCGGGGCACCACCGTAACCATCCACCTATAAAAGGAGAGAAACCATGGGCCCGTGCCCAATGCCAGGGTGCAACGGAACGCTGGTTGCGGATGGCAAGTCTGCGCAGTGCGACACATGCAGCTTCGCTTCCGACAATTAGCCCGTTGACCACCATCCTCCGCAAGCCGTGGAAAGCCATGCGTTAAGGATACTGAGGTGGTTACTCGGCTCTGCATCACCGGACAGCCGATGGTGCAGAGCCAGCACCCTCAATGAACCACAGCTCAGGAAGTGGGCCATGGCACCACGGCCCGAAAGCGAAACTCCGACAGACCAAGAAAAGCCCCTGTTCTACTGCGGAACGTGTGCAGGCTGGCTCGAAATTTGGTGCCCTTCGTGTTTCGGATGCGACGGCTGCCCAGACTGCGCATACACGGGAAGAGTACGATGCCCTCAATGCGGGAACGGCAATTGGGTTCCATGGGATCTGTGGTGGCAATGAAACTTCCTTCGCGATCTACCATCCGTTGGACCGTCCTACTCGCAATCTACGTAACGATCATCGTGCTTTTTGCGATACATCACCCCCCATGATCTCCGCGCCCCCTGCGAACCTCGGCCTACCCGTTCACGAGGCACGTAGCGGGGCGTGGATACGGGGACACCAGAAGGCCCCTGATGTCCCCGGAGCGGCCTTGTTCACTGCTCTCGGCTCCCTGTGAGCAAGGCCGCTCACAAAAGAAGAGGTAAAAGATCACCTGCCCCCCACTGCAAGGAGAAACACTGTGAGCCCCGGCAACGGAGAAAACGAAGGAACCGACGACCGCGAGTATGACGCGGAGCAGGATCGGGACAAGGTGACCGACCCCAACGATCCGAACGCCACCGACGGAGATCCACAGTCCCGCCCCAACTAGTCGTCGCCAACCAGCTCCAAAACAAGGAACGGAGGTGAGAACGGTGACACTGCAAGATCTGAAACGCACCTGCGGCGAAGAGATTTCCAGCCTAGGCTATTTCGACGGCGCGGGCCATCTGAGAGACGCATTCGATAATGTGCCTCGCGAAGCATTCGCACCCGATCGTTTCTGGCTGCCGGAAAAGAACACTGCTGGCCTGTTTCCGCTGGTGAGCCGTGAAATCACACCAGACATGTGGACCCGTGCGGTATATAGCGCGCACACGGCAATCATCACTCAGATGGACGACGGGCAGACCGCTCAAACCGGAGCGGCACAAGGACGATTCACGTCCTCGCTATCCGCAGCGGGGGTAGTTTTCAAAAAGCTCGCACTGCTCAATTTGCAGCGTGGGCAACGAGTGCTGGAAATCGGTACCGGTACCGGGTACAACGCGGCCTTGTTGGCCGAGTGCGTTGGCGGGGATCAGGTAGTAACAGTGGAGATCGATCCGGACCTAGCCGACCAGGCGCGGGCAACACTGCGCCAAACCGGATATGCCCCAGTGGTCGTCTGCGCCGATGGCGAGAACGGATATCCGGAAGGGGAGCCCTACGACCGGATCATTTCTACTGCATCCGTGCAGCACATCCCGTACGCGTGGGTAGAGCAAGCCGTTCCGGAGTCCGTGATCCTCACTCCGTACGGCCCGTCAACCCTGCTGCGCTTGGTCGTGGGCGATTGTGGAGCCGCATCAGGAATGATCGTCGGCACCGCTTCGTACATGACCGTTCGTGGACAGCGCGGCTCACCAAGCCCCAGCTTGGATGACCTACTCAAAGACACGTGGTCGGCGGGTGTCATAAGCCATCGAAGTCCGGACGTGTCGTTCATTCGTGATACGGCTGGGGCATTTGCGCTCCATCAGCTATTGCCGGACGTCTTGATGGAGTTCGGCAAGCGTGCGACCTACGCCTACACCCGCGACGGCTCTGCATGGGCCGCTGTATGGCCAGACAACACAGTCAAGCAATGGGGCACACGACGCCTTGCCGACGAGCTGACACAGCTTGCGGAGTGGTGGACTAGAGCCAACATGCCGGCCATCACCCGGTACGGGCTCACCGTCACCGCGGACGGTCAGACACTTTGGCTGGACACACCTGACAACCCTGTCAGCCGCCTTTCCTGATCTGAACCGGCGCGGCCGTCGACAACCGCCCCGTTCGCGTTGCCTCCAGGACGCGAACGGGGCTTACCCGCATCAGGACCAAGGATCATCATGTTGCGATGCACGGAACTAATCCAATTGCCCATCCACGCAACCCTTGCGGCGATGTATGCGGCCGACCTGACGCCGGACCATCCAGCATTCTGCGCCGAAGAGCACGCACGATGTGAGCTCGGTGAGCACGAGGGAGAACACGCCGATCTCGTGTGGGAGTGCCCAGAATCTCCCGTGGATTACGCATTCTGGTTCCTCTGGACCTCTGACAGCTATAGGTTCGCCAGAATGCCATGGTGCACGGAGTTGAATGATGAGAGCGTTGCGTGCTACCTGTACGCCAATCACCCAGGAGATCACTCGCCCAACGTGGTGGACCCAACAACAGAAGCACTACGAGCAGACATTTTTGCTCACCCGGAACGGTACGACCTGCCACCTGGGCTCTGCTGATCTTATTCAACTTCCCTCAGCGAAGCAGTTGCCCGCGTCCGACCTTACTCAACTCGCTCTGCGGCACTGCGACACGTCTACTGATCTTACTCAACTCAATCCGTGCCACTCTCGGTGCCAGATGTGCGGTCCTTCACGTACGTGCCACGGTGCGGAACCGTGTAGGCATAGCCCTCTTCCCGCAGGAAGCGGACAGCGTTGCGGACCGTCGCCCGTGCCACCCCGAAGCGCTGCGTAAGGGCCAGCTCTGAAGGCACTGAGCGGTTCACGGCCAGAGTGCCGTTCTCAATGTCGGCAATGATCAGGGCCGCAATCTGCCGGTAGACCGGGGTGGGGGACCCGTGGTCGATCTCGCGTTCTGCCATGAGGCAACGATAGACAGTCGGACACGTCCTCACCTGTCGATGCACGTCCGCATACCGACGTAGACATAGATAGACCGGTTGGCTACCGTCAGGGCAACAAGAAACCCCGGCAACCGCGTAGGACCGGTTACCGGGGCATACGCCGAACAGCTAGTTGGAGCTGAACGACTATGCGTGACTCTATCGCCCGCGTGCTCACATGGATGCGACTCCTGATCGTTCGCCGTCC
>NZ_JBHVHQ010000484.1:0-6498 GCF_042800135.1 Streptomyces sp. NPDC057654
CCACGGCGTTGTTAGCGGCCCACCGGACCGGGTAAGGTAAGGGTAACCTCACTTAATGATCTCGGGTGGTGAACCGCGTGTACGTCTGCTCCTGCTTCGGCATCACCGAGCAGCAGGTTCGCGACCACGCGGACACCGGGGCCTGCACCCCGCGCCAGATAGCGTCGGCCTGCAAGGCGGGCACGGACTGCGGCGGCTGCGTCAAGCGCATCCAGGCCCTGCTCGGCCGCGGCGCGTGCCCCCGCCGCGAACTGCTCGAACAGCGCGAGCCGACGGCGCTCACCGCCGAGCCGCCGCCGTACACGGCGGAAGCCGCCTGAGCCCTGCGTCCTGCCCTGTGTCCTGTGCCCTTCCGGGGCGGGGTCCGACCGGATGGCGCTCCTGCGCCGTCAGCTGTCCGGCTGCTCGATGATCTGCGCGATGTAGAGGGCCTCGCCGAGCTTCTCGACCAGCTCCAGCTGCGTGTCGAGGTAGTCGATGTGGTGCTCCTCGTCGGCCAGGATGGACTCGAAGATATTGGCCGAGGTGATGTCGCCCTTGGCCCGCATGACCTCCACCCCGCGCCGCAGCCGGTCGATGGCCTCGACCTCCACCTGCCGGTCCGCCTGGAACATCTCGGTGACCGTCTGGCCGACCCGGACGTGGAAGAGCCGCTGGTAGTTGGGCAGGCCCTCCAGGAACAGGATCCGGTCGGTGAGGAGCTCCGCGTGCTTCATCTCGTCGAACGACTCGGAGCGCGTGTACTTCGCGAGCTTGGTCCAGCCGAAGTTCTCCTGCATCTTCGCGTGCAGGAAGTACTGGTTGATGGCGGTCAGCTCGGCGGTCAGCTGCTCGTTGAGGAATTCGATGACCTCGGGGTCGCCCTGCATCGCCAAGGCTCCTTCCAAGCGGGGACGGGCACGTTGCGCGCATCCTTCCACCGCCCTCGCGGACCGTCCAGTAAGTGCACGCTTAGTACGAGTTGCCCGAATAGCGGATGTGCTGGTCATGACCACACCCGAAGGTCTGACACCATGGACCCATGGGTCAGTCGCAGAGCCGTGAGGGAGACCACCTCCAGCTGCCCCCGGGGCAGCGGCTACAGCGCGGCTGGCCGGTGACGCACTACGGGCCGGTCCCCAAATTCCGCCCGGACCGCTGGGAGTTCCGCGTCTTCGGCGCCACGGCGGACGGCGACAAGCACTGCTGGACGCACGAGGAGTTCGCGGCGCTGCCGTACGCCACCGTCACCGCGGACCTGCACTGCGTCACGAAGTTCAGCATGCTCGGCTCCGAGTGGGGCGGCGTCCCCGCCACCTCGCTCGTCGATATCGCGCCGCCCGCGAACGACGTCACGCATGTGATGGTCTGGGCCGAGTACGGCTTCAGCTCGAACCTGCGGCTGTCCGACCTGACCAGCGCGAAGACCATCTTCGCCACCCACAAGGACGGCGATCCGCTCACCGCCGAGCACGGCTTCCCGGCCCGGCTCGTGGTCCCGCACCTCTATGCGTGGAAGGGCCCCAAGTGGGTCCGCGGCATCGAGTACATGACCGCCGACCGCCGAGGCTTCTGGGAGGAGCGCGGCTACCACAACATCGGCGACCCCTGGAGCGAGCAGCGCTACTCCTACCAGGAGGAACCGGGCGACGGCCCGGAACTCTAGAGCCGGTCGCGGTCCGGGGAGCCGCCGCTTTCTACGCCCCGTCGCGCAGCGCCTTCAGCCGAGCCACGTCGGCGGCGTGCCCCTCCTTGCCGCCCGGCGTCTCGATCGTCAGCGCCACGCCCTCCGTCGCCGGATGCGCGAACAGCTCCCGGAACGGCTCGGCCCCGATATGGCCGGATCCGATGTTCTCGTGCCGGTCCTTGTGCGCGCCCACGACGTCCTTGGAGTCATTGGCGTGGATCAGCTTCAGCCGCCCCTCGCCCACGACCGACACCAGCTCGTCGAGCGTCTGCTTCATCCCGCCGTGCCCGGCCAGATCGTGGCCCGCCGCGAAGACATGGCAGGTGTCCAGGCAGACGCCGAGCTTCGGATGGCGCTCCAGCGCGTCGAAGTACGGGCCCAGCTCCCACACCAGCGAGCAGAGCGAGGCACCCTGCCCGGCCGTGCCCTCCAGCAGCAGCCACGGGTCGTCGTCGTGGGTGAGCTCGTCCAGCAGCGGCAGCAGCCGCTCGCGGACCTGGGCCAGCGCCTCGCTCCGGTGCCGGCCGCCCGTCGCCGCGCCCGTATGGACCACGACGCCGCGCGCCCCGATGTCCCGGCCCCGGCGCAGCGAGTGGCGCAGCGACTCCACGGACCGCTCGGCCGTCGCCTCGGTGTGCGAGCCGAAATTGATCAGATACGGCGCGTGGACGTACACGGGCAGGGACCGCTCCGCGCAGCCGGCCCGGAACGCCTCGTCCTGCTTCGGGTCGCCGGGCGGCGTCGCCCAGCCGCGGGGGTTGGCGACGAAGACCTGCACGGCCTCCGCGCCCATCTCCGCGGCGTACGGCAGGCCGGTCTTCGCGAGTCCGCCGGCCACGGGGATGTGGCCGCCGACGGGGTTGCGCATGAGTCTCAGAGTCCCTTGAGCGTGATGGTGATCCTGCTGCCCTTGGGGGCTTCGTCGCCGCCCTCGACGGACTGCTTGTCGACGGTGTCCTTCGGGAAGAAGAACGGCTTCTTCACCTCGACCTCGAAGCCGAGGGCGGTCAGCTTCTGCTTGGCGTCGTCGGTCTTCTCGCCGGTGACGTCCGGCACCTCGACCATCTCCTGGCCCTTGGAGACGGTGAGGGTGACGGTGTCGCCCTTCGCCGCCGGGCTGTCCTTGGCCGGGGACTGCCGGGCGACGTCGCCCTTGTCCTCCTCGGAGAAGACCTGCTCGTCGGCGGTCCTCACCTTGAAGCCCTTCTCCTCCAGCTCCTTCGTCGCGTCCTCGACCGAGTCGCCCGTCACCTCGGGGACGTCGAGCTTCTTCCCCTTGCTGACGGTGATCGCCACGGCCGTGTCGGGCCGGCGCTCGCTGCCCGCTCCCGGTGCGGTGGTGAGCACCGAGCCCTGCGCCGTCTCGTCGCTGAACTCCTCGCGGACCTTGCCGACCGTCAGCCCCGCGTCCGTGATCTGCTTCTTCGCCTGGTCGAGCGGGATGCCGGAGACGTTGGGGACCTTGGAGTGCTCCGGGCCCCGCGAGACGGTCAGGGTCACCGTCCTGTTGTCGCGGATGCGGTCGCCCGGTTTGGGGTCGGTGCCGATGACATGGCCGCGCTCCACCACGTCGCTGAAGTCCTGCCGGGACGTCGATTTCAGCCCGGCTTCTCCGAGCTTGTGCTCCGCCTGCGCCCGGGTGAGGTCCAGGACGGCCGGAACCGTGGAGAACTGGCCGGAATTGATGTACCAGACGCCCGTGCCCACCAGGATCACCAGCACCGCGCCGAGCAGCGCCAGCAGCGAGCGGCGCGGCCCGCGACGGCCGGACGCCCCCGCGGCCGGTGGGCCCGCGGGCGGGGCGGTCGGCCGCTCCAGACGGGTGGTGCGGTCGTACGAGGCGTCGTCCGCCGCCCGTGCCGCCCGCGCCTCGATGGAGCGCGGGATCACGCTCGTACGGTCCTCGGAACCGTCGTGCGTCACCGTCTGCGCCCGCGGCGGCACCGCGTCCAGCTGCGCGTCGCTCATCTCGGCGCGCGCCGCACGGGCCAGCCCCAGCAGCTCCACCGCGTCCGCGGGCCGCGCCTCGGGGTCGCGGGCGGTGGCGGCGGCCACCAGGTCGTCCAGCACGGTCGGCAGCCCCGGCACCGCCTCGGACGGCGGCGCGATGTCGTCGTGGAGATGCTGGTAGAGGACCTGCGCCGGGGTGCCGCCGGCGTGCGGCTTGGCGCCGGTCAGCATCTCGTACAGCACCACCCCGCACGCGTACACATCCGCCGGGGTGTCGGCCGTGCCGTGCTCGATCTGCTCGGGGGCGAGGTACGACACCGTGCCGAGCACGGACCCCGTCGACGCGGTGGTGTTGTTGTCCACGGCCCGTACGAGCCCGAAGTCGGCGACCTTGACCCGGCCGTCGTCGCCGATCAGCACGTTCTCGGGCTTCATGTCGCGGTGCACGAAGGACGCCCGGTGGGCGGCGCCCAGCGCGGCGAGGATCGGCTCCAGGATGTCGAGGGCCGCGCGCGGCTGGAGCGCGCCGCGCTCGCGCAGCACGTCGCGCAGCGTGCAGCCGGCCACGTACTCCATCGCGAGATAGACGTACGTGCCATCGGTGCCCTGGTCGAAGACGCCCACCACATTGGGGTGCGCGAGCCTCGCGACCGACTTCGCCTCCCGGATGAACCGGTCGACGAAGGCGCCGTCCGCGGCGAGCGCCGGGTGCATCACCTTGAGCGCGAGCACGCGGTCGAGCCGCGTGTCGACGGCCCGGTAGACCGTGGCCATGCCACCGACGGCGATGCGCGCCTCGACTCGGTAGCGGCCGTCGAGCAGCTGCCCGACGAGGGGGTCCTGAAGGGTCGTATCCACGGCAGACGAGTCTACGAGCAGTCACCGACACCTCCGACGCCGCGCGCCCGCGGCGGGCGTACTGAAGCCGAATGGTGACCGCGACCGGGCGCGCGGGGACGGAGGGAGCGCGGCGATCCGGCCGGTCAGAACGCCGGGCGCTCCGGGTCCAGCTCCGCCAGGCCCTCCATGGCCGAGGACGCCCGCGCGAAGTGCCGCCGCGGTATGCGGCCCGCGCGGTACGCCAGCCGGCCCGCCTCGACCGCGTGCCGCATGGCCGCCGCCATCAGCGCCGGCTCCTGCGCGCGGGTCACCGCCGAGGCGAGCATCACCGCCGCGCAGCCCAGCTCCATGGCGAGCGCGGCGTCCGAGGCGGTGCCCGCGCCCGCGTCCAGGATCACCGGGACGCCCGCGCGCTCGGTGATCAGCTGGAAGTTGTGCGGGTTGCGGATGCCCAGGCCGGAGCCGATGGGCGAGCCCAGCGGCATGATCGCGGCGCACCCCGCGTCCTCCAGCTTGCGGGCGAGCACGGGGTCGTCGTTGGTGTACGGCAGCACGGTGAAGCCGTCGTCGACGAGCGTCTCGGCGGCGTCCAGCAGCTCGATCGGGTCGGGCAGCAGCGTGCGCTCGTCGGCGACGACTTCGAGCTTGACCCAGTCGGTGCCGAGCGCCTCGCGGGCCAGCCGCGCCGTGAGGACGGCCTCGCCCGCGGTGAAGCAGCCCGCGGTGTTCGGCAGCACCCGGATGCCGTGCCGGGAGAGCACGGAGAGCACCGAGCCCTGCACGGTCGCGTCCAGGCGGCGCATCGCCACCGTGGTCAGCTCGGTGCCGGAGGCGAGCAGGGACCGCTCCAGCACGTCCAGGCTGGGCGCGCCGCCCGTACCCATGATGAGCCGGGAGCCGAAAACGCTGCCGCCGATGGTCAGCGGGTCCCCGGCCGCCTCCGTCGCGGGGGTCCCTGGGAGGAACGCGGTGTCGGTCATGGTCAGCCTCCCTGGACCGCGGTGAGGACCTCGACGCGGTCGCCGTCGCCGAGCGCGGTGGCCTGCCACTGGCCGCGCGGCACGACGCTCTCGTTGACGGCGGCGGCGACGCCGCTGTGCGCGGTGGTGAGCGTGGCCACCAGCCGGTCCAGGGTCAGACCGGCGGGGACCTCGCGGGGCTCGCCGTTGAGGGAGAGCCGGACGGGGTCGGGCGTGGAGGGCGTCATACGGGCTGCTCCTGAGGTACGGGGGCCTGGAAACGCTGCGGGGAGAAGGGCAGGGCCGCCGCCGGGAGCCCGTCGCCGGCCAGCGCCTCGGCCATCACGTCGCCGGTGAACGGGGTCAGCAGGACGCCGTTGCGGTGGTGGCCGGTGGCCGTGAGGAGGCCGGGCAGGGCGGTCGGCCCGAGCAGCGGGGCGTTGTCGGGGGAGCCGGGGCGCAGCCCGGCGCGGGTCTCGACGAGCGGCAGCTCCGTGATGCCGGGCACCAGCTCATGGGCGTCGCGCAGCAGCTCGTACACGCCGCCCGCGGTGACGGTGGTGTCCCAGCCCAGCTCCTCGGTGGTCGCGCCCAGGACCAGCTCGCCGTTCTCGCGCGGCACCAGGTAGACGGGACCGCCGCGGACAACCGCCCGTACGGTCCGGGAGAGGAACGGCGCGTACGGGGCGGGCACGCGCAGCCGCAGGACCTGGCCCTTGACCGGACGGACCGGGGGCATCACGTGCTCGGGCACGCCCGCGAGGCGCGCGCTGTGGCTGCCGGCCGCCAGCACGGTCCGGTCCGCGACGACGCGCACGCCGTCGGCGAGCTCCGCCCCGGTCGCCCGGTCCGCCTCGACCACGAGGCGCCGCGCCTCGGCCCGGTGGAAGACCACTCCGGCGCGCTCGCAGGCCGCCAGCAGGGCGCGCGCGAGGCGGCGCGGGTCCGCCTGGTGGTCGCCGTCGACCCGCACGCCGCCGCGCACGCCCGGCGCGAGCATCGGCTCCAGGCGGCGGCACTCGCGCCCCGACAGCCACTGCGAGTCCAGGCCCGAGCGCTGCTGCAATTCGTGCAGTTCCCGCA
>NZ_JBHVHQ010000485.1:0-6486 GCF_042800135.1 Streptomyces sp. NPDC057654
TCGCCGCTCAGCACCGCCTCGATCTCGCCGAGTTCGACGCGCAGGCCGCGCAGCTTGACCTGGTGGTCGGTGCGGCCCAGGTATTCGACGCTGCCGTCCGAGCGCCAGCGGGCCAGGTCGCCGGTCGCGTACATGACCTCGCCGGGCGCGCCGAAGGGGTCGGCGGTGAACCGCTCGGCGGTCAGGTCGGGGCGGCCGAGGTAGCCCGTGGCGAGTTGGGCGCCCGCCAGGTGCAGTTCGCCGGGGACGCCCGGCGGGCAGAGGCCGCGGGCGGCGTCCAGGACGTAGAGCCGGGTGTTCCACACGGGCCGGCCGATGGGCACGGGCCCTTCCTCGCCCGGCGCGCAGGCGTGGTACGTGACGTCGACCGCGGCCTCCGTCGGCCCGTACAGATTGTGCAGCGGCACGCCGGGCAGCACGGTGTGGAACTGGTCGGCGGACTCGCGCGGCAGCGCCTCGCCGCTACAGAAGACGCGGCGCAGGCTCGTGCAGTTGCCGGCGGCGGGCTCGGTCAGGAAGACCTGGAGCATCGAGGGCACGAAGTGCGCGGTGGTGACGCGCTGTTCGCGGATCGTACGGGCCAGATAGGCGGGGTCCTGGTGGCCGCCGGGCTCGGCGAGGACGAGGGTCGCGCCGACGCGCAACGGCCAGAAGAACTCCCAGACGGAGACGTCGAATCCGGACGGGGTCTTCTGGAGGACCCGGTCGTCGGGGGCGAGCCGGTACTCGGCCTGCATCCAGCGCAGCCGGTTGTCGATCGCGGAGTGCGGGACGACGACGCCCTTGGGGCGGCCGGTGGAGCCGGAGGTGTAGATGACGTACGCGGGGTGCTGCGGGGTGAGCGCGCGGCCGGGGTCGGTGGCGGCGCACTCGGCGAGCTCCGCGCGGAGCGCCGGGTCGTCGAGGACGAGGACGGGCAGCGCGGTGTCGGGCAGCGCGGGGCGCGTGGCGGCGTCGGTCAGGACGCAGACGGGCGCGGCGTCCTGGAGGGTGTAGGCGAGCCGGTCGGCCGGATAGTCCGGGTCGAGCGGCAGGTACGCGCCGCCGACCTTGAGGACCGCGAGGAGCGCGACCACCAGGTCCACGGAGCGCGGCACGGCGACGGCGGCGAGGCTGCCGGGGCCGACGCCGAGGGCCGCGAGGCGGCGGGCGAGGCGGTTGGCGCGGGAGTTCAGTTCGCTGTAGGTCAGCGACTCCTCGCCGAAGACGAGGGCGGTGGCGCCGGGCGTGCGGGCCGCGCGGGACTCGATGGGCCCGATGAGGGTGGTCGGCGGCACGGCCACGGCGGTGTCGTTGAACTCGCCGAGGATCTGCTCGCGCTCCTCGGCGGTGGCGAGCGGGAACACGGCGAGCGGGGTGTCCGGGTCGCTGTCCGCGATACGGGCCAGCAGGTCGAGGAAGCGGCCCTGGTGGACGGCGAGTTCGTCCTCGGTGTAGAGGGCGGGATTGCCGTCGTAGTCGATGCGCAGCCCGCGGCCGTCGGTGCGGTCGTAGACGTTGACGGTGAGGTCGTCGACCGGGCCGGCGGAGAGGTTGTGGGCGTCCGAGGGCGCGCCCGCGAAGGTCAGCGCGTAGTCGAAGGGCATGACGTTGACGAGCGGTCCGACCAGGGCGCGGCCCTCGCCGAGGAGGCCGAGGTCGCGGCGGATGTCCTCGTAGCGGAAGCGCTGGTGGCGGCGGGCGGCCCGGATGGCGAGGACGACCTGGCGGGTGAGCTGGGCCAGGGTGGCGTCGGGGCCGACGGTGAGCCGCAGCGGCAGGACGTTCATGACCATGCCGGGGATGCGCAGCGCGACGGAGCCCATGCGGCCCATCATCGGCAGGCCGAGGACGACCTCCCCGGCTCCGGTGGTGCGGGCGGTGCACAGGGCCTGCGCGGCGAGCAGGACGTCCGGCCAGGTGGCCCGGACCGAGGTGGCGAAGGCGCGGAGCCGTTCGGTGGCCTCGGGGGCGAGGTGGGCGGTGCGGCGCAGGAAGGTGCGCGAGGGCAGGGCGGTGCGGCCGGCGGGCGAGGGGGCCTCGGGGCGGTCCGCGAACGCCTCGGACCAGTGGGCGCGGTCCTTCTCGTACGCGTCACAGCCGCGGTATTCCGCGTCGTCGGCGACGAGTTCGGCGAGCTTCCCGAAGGGGCTGGGGCCGGGGTCCTCGCCGGCGGCGAGGGCGGTGAAGGTCTCGGCGACGCGGCGGGCGAGGAGGGAGTAGCCGTAGCCGTCCATGACGGCGTGGTGGACGCGCTGGTACCAGAGCCAGCGGTCGTCGGCCACGCGGAAGAGGGCGTGGGCGAAGAGCGGGCCGGCGGCGAGATCGAAGGGGACGTCGAGGTCGGCGCGCATCCAGGCGCGCGCGGCGGCGTCGGGGCCGGCCTCGCCGCGGGCGTCGAAGACCCGCAGCGGGAAGGGGAGTTCGCCCTCGTGCCGGGTGCTCGACGCGCCCGCGGGCAGCCCGAGGAAGGCGTCGGAGGCGCCGGGCGCGGAGGTCTCGGCAGCGGCGGCCGGGGCGTACACGCCGAGAGGGACGGGCACAACGGTGCGGGGCACGGACCCGAAGGCCAGCGGCAGTTGGCGG
This sequence comes from Streptomyces sp. NPDC057654, assembly GCF_042800135.1. Taxonomy (NCBI): domain Bacteria; kingdom Bacillati; phylum Actinomycetota; class Actinomycetes; order Kitasatosporales; family Streptomycetaceae; genus Streptomyces; species Streptomyces sp. NPDC057654. The sequence continues at coordinate 2,566 of NZ_JBHVHQ010000485.1, forward strand.
GGCCCGTCGGCCGTCTCCACGAGCCGTACGCACAGCGCCTCGGCCTCGTCCGCCGTGCGGCGCAGGGCCTGGGCGAACAGCGCCGGGTCGACGGGGCCGTGGATCTCGATGCACTCGGCGGTGTTCTGGGCGGGGCTGTCGGGGTCGAGGGCCTGGGCGAACCACATGCCCGCCTGGGCCGCGGTGAGGGCGAGCCCCTCCGGCCCGGGGTCGGCGGGCGTCGCCGGAACGCGTTCGGCGGTGCGTACGGTCATGCCGGCTCTCCCAGCAGCGCCCACCAGCGCTCGATCCCCGGCGCCTCGGCGAGGTCGGCGAAGGTGACCTCGGCGCCGTGGTCGCGGCGCCAGCGCTCGATGAGGGTCATGATGCGGACGGAGTCGAGGCCGTAGTCGACGAGGTTCTCGTCGTCGGGGATGTCGGCGGGGTCCTCGCCGAGCACGTCGGCCACGTCGTCCCGGATCTGCTGGATGGTGAGCGCCATGGGGGTCAGCGTCCTTCGAAGATGCGGTCGGCGGTGGTGACGACCGCGCACTTGGCGGCGGCCCAGCGCAGCGCCATGTGGTGGTCGGCCTCGGAGAAGTCCGCCACGGCGTCGGCGACGAGGAACGCCTGGATGTCGCGCATCCACGCGTCGCAGGCGCTCATCAGCACCCCGATGTGCGCGTACACGCCGACGACGATGAGCTGGTCGCGGCCCTGCGCCGCCATCCGCTCGGCGAGGTCGGTGCGGACGAACGCGCTGTACTTCCACTTGGTCAGCACCGTGTCGCCGTCCTGGGGCGCGACCCGGTCGGCGACGGCCTTGAGCCGCTCGTCGTCGGGCAGGCCGGGGCCCCAGAAGTCCTGCTGGAGGCCGCGCTCGGCGGAGGTCTGGCCGCCGGGCTGGGCGCTGTAGACGACGGGTACGCCGCGCTCCCGGCTCTCCTTCGTCAGCCGTTCGACGCCCGCGAGGAGTTCGGTGACCGGGGACGCGTCGGCGGTGAACGCGTCGAGGAAGTAGTTCTGCAAGTCGTGGACGAGCAGGACGGCGCGGTCGGGGTCGACGGTCCACTGGACGCGGTTGGCCGGGAGGTCGGCCGCGGTGGGCATCGGGTAGGGGGCGATGGCCGGCAGTGCCATGGGGTGCCTTTCAGGTGCTGGGTCGTGCGCTGCGGTGGAGCGGGGCGCCCGGCCCGCTCGGCGGTGCGGGCGCCCGGCGGTGCTCAGCGCGTGGCGGTCCGCGCTCTGAGCTGCTCGGCGATGGCGGCGCGCAGGTCCTTCTTGGAGATCTTGCCGATGCCGGTCTGCGGGAAGGCGTCGACGAACTCGACGCGGTCGGGGACCTTGTAGGCGGCGAGCCCGCGCTCCCGGACGAACTTCTTCACGGCGACCGGCCGCAGCGGCTCGGCGCCGTCGCGCAGGACGACGTACGCGCAGGTCCGCTCGCCGAGGTAGTCGTCGGGCATGGACACGATGGCCACGTCGTGGACGGCGGGGTGGGCGAGGATGTGGTTCTCGATCTCCTCGGCGGCGACCTTCTCGCCGCCGCGGTTGATCTGGTCCTTGGCCCGGCCCTCGACGACGAGGTAGCCGTCCTCGGTCATCCGCACCACGTCGCCGGTGCGGTAGAAGCCGTCGCGGGTGAAGGACTTGGCGTTGTGGGCGGGGGCCCGCCAGTAGCCGCGGATGGTGTACGGGCCGCGGGTCAGCAGGTGGCCGGTCGCGCCGACGGGGAGGTCGTCGTCCTCGTCGTCGACGATCCGGATCTCGTCGTCGGGGGAGATCGGGCGGCCCTGGGTGGTGACGATCGTCTCGTCCGGGTCGTCCAGCCGCGTGTAGTTGACGAGCCCCTCCGCCATGCCGAAGACCTGCTGGAGGGTGCAGCCGATGGCGGGCCCGACGCGCCGGGCGGCCTCCTCGCTGAACTTCGCGCCGCCCACCAGCAGCACGTCGAGGCTGCTGAGGTCGCAGTCGGTGGCAGCGGCGGCCTCGGTCCATACGAGCGCGAGGGGCGGCACCACGCCCGTGATCGTGACGCGTTCGCGCTCGATGAGCGGGAAGGCCACGTCGGGGCTGGGCTGCGGGGCGAGGACGACGCGGGCGCCCGCGTAGAGCGCGCCGAGCGTGCCGGGCGAGCTGAGCGGGAAGTTGTGGGCGGCGGGCAGCGCGCACATATAGACGCTGTTCTCGTCGACCGCGCAGATCTCGTTGGAGCCCCAGAGCGAGTACATGTAGTCGTCGTGGGTGCGCGGGATGAGCTTGGGCACTCCGGTGGAACCGCCGGAGAGCTGGAGGAAGGCGAGGTCGTCGGGGCGGGGCCCGTCCTCGACGGCTACGGGCTCGCGCGCCACGTCGGCGAGGGCGGTGTGCTCGCCGGGGGCCCCGACCACGAACACTTCGCGCAGGGTCGGGACCTGGGCGCGTACCTTCGCGGCCAGTTCCCGGTGGTCGAAGCCGCCGTTGACGTCGGGGATGACGTAGGCGACGGCCTCGGTGAACTCGCAGAAGTAGCGGATCTCGCTCTCGCGGTGGGCGGGCAGCGCGAAGACGGGCAGCGCGCCGATGCGGAACAGCGCGAAGACGGTCTCGAAGAACTCGGCGACGTTGGGGAGCTGGACGACGACGCGGTCGCCCTTGGTGATGCCGCGGGCGAGGAACCCGGCGGCGAGCCGGTCGGCGCGCTCGTCGAGCTCGCCGTACGTCCAGCGGCGGCCGTCGCCCGCGGGGTCCACGACGGCGACCCGGTCGGGGTGGGCGAGGGCGCGCTCGCGCAGCATGGAACCGAAGGTCTCGCCGCGCCAGTAGCCGGCGGCGCGGTAGCGCTCCGCGTAGTCGGCGGGCCAGGTCGGCGCGTCGGGAACGGCAGGTGTCCCGGGCGTGACGTCGGGCGTGGCTTCGGGTGTTTCGAGGGTCACTGGTCTGCCCCCACGGCGTGCAGGAAGGTACGGAACTTGGCGCCGGTCTCGGCGGTCTCCGCTTCCGGCGTGGACGCTGCGACGATACCCGCACCCGCGTAGAGGCGCAGGGCCCCCCGGTCGGCCTCGGCGCAGCGGATGGTGACGACCCATTCGCCGTCGCCGTCGGCGTTGCCCCAGCCGACCACGCCGCTGTACATGCCGCGGTCGAAGGGTTCGAGTTCGCGGATGACGTCGCGGGCGGTACTGGTGGGGGTGCCGCAGACGGCGGGGGTGGGGTGCAGGGCGCAGGCCAGTTCCAGCGCGGAGGCGCGGGGTTCGGCGAGCCGGCCGCTGACGGTGGTGGACAGGTGCCACATCGCGGCGGTGCGCACGAGCGTGGGCTGCGCGGGTACGTCCAGGTGCTCGCAGTACGGGTCGAGGGCGTCGCGTACGGCGTCGACGACGACGGCGTGCTCGTGCAGGTCCTTGGCGGACTCCAGGAGGGCCGCGGCGCGGCGTACGTCCTCGGCGAGGTCGGGGCTGCGCGGCACGGAGCCGGCGAGGGGGTTGGCGACGAGGCGGTTGCCGCGGCGGGAGACGAGGAGTTCGGGGCTGGCGCCGAGGAGGGTGCGGCCGGGGCCGGTGGGCACGGCGAAGGTGTAGCCGGTGGGGTCGCGGCGGGCCAGGCGCTGGAGGAGGCCGGGGAGGTCCGGTGCGTCGGGGTCGCCGGGCGCGGTGAGTTCGAGGGTGCGGGCGAGCACGACCTTGCTGAAGTCGCCGCGGCGCATGCGGCGTACGGCCTCGGCGACGGCGGCGCCGTAGGCGGCGGGCTCGGGGACGGGGCGGATCTCCCAGCGGGCGGCCTCGGGGGCGGCGGCGGGGAGGGCGATCAGCGGGTCCTCGGCGAGCGGCGGCGCCCAGCGGGCGCGTTCGGGCACGGCGAGGGCGGCGGGCGCGTCCTGGGCGAGGGGGACGGCGCCGGCGACGGTGGGCGCGGGGTCGCCAGCGGCGCGCCGGGCTTCGAGGGTCTCGGCGACGCGGGCGG
>NZ_JBHVHQ010000486.1:0-6472 GCF_042800135.1 Streptomyces sp. NPDC057654
AGCTTGCGGAGCAGTTCCAGGGCCGCCGCCTGGCGGGCGACGATCTTGTCCCGGTCGGCGGCGCGCGCCTCGACCCGGGTGCCGGTCACCCGGTGGCGGCAGGTGTAGGTGACCTCCGTGGATTCGCCCACCGTATGCACGCGCGACTCGGGTTTGGTGATGTTCTGGAGCTGGTGGTGTTTGTTGAGGTGTTTGACTGGGTCCTGGTCCTGACCGGGGACGAGGATCTTCGCGGGCAGGGCGGCCGGTTTGTCCTCGACCTGGTCCGTGGGTTCGGGCAGCGCGGCCAGCTGGGCGAGGAGCGCGCACGCGGCGTAGTGCCGGGCCGTCTTGCGCGTGAAAGCGGACCGCACCGGACCGGCGGTTGGCTCGGCGCCCGTGCTCAGCTGGGCGCGGAGGTGGTAGCGGCCTTGCCCGTCGACGGCCTTTTCCTGGTAGGTCAGGCCATGGTCCTCGCCGTGCTGTTCGGCGTACCAGTGCAGCAGACGGGCCGGGGCGGGCGGCATCGCCGCGGCCCGCTGAAGTGCCGTCTGGCGCACGTCCGCCCACGCCTCGCCGTCGGCGGCCAGCAGCAGGAGGTACAGCTCGCGGGGGCGCAGTCGGCCGGCGCGGGCACGGCTCAGCGCTTCCTCCTCCAGTTCCGCGTCGGGCCCGCAACCCTCGGCCGTGGCCCGGCGCAGGCGCTGCTCGAACACCTCCGCCGGCATGCCCGGCAGGACCAGACGCGCGGAGGCGGCGGGGTCCGGTGCGGTGCCGGGCAGGGCGACGCCGGCGAGACGGGCGAGAAGGGCGAGCGCCGCGCGGTCCTGGGCCTCCCGGCGGGTGGGGGCGCTCTGCGCCGGGCCGGTGACCTGCGCTCCGGAGGGCCCCACCACGGCGGCAGCGGTGACCTGGGGACCGGTGCCGTCCGGGGCCAGTGTGGTCTCCTCGAACCGCGGGGCCGGCCACACCTCGACATTGGTGTGGCTGGCCAGGACCTGCCGGGCCTTTTCGAGGTTGCCTGCCAGCACGGTCATGACCGCCTCGCGGGCCGGGGCCCAGTGCGCGGCGTCGCCCGTGGCCAGGAGCACCAGCCGCATGTCGCGGACCGTCAGCAGCCCGGCCCGGCTGCGCCGGACCGCATCACGGGCCATCGCCTCACCGGCATCGGTGCCGGCGAGCGCCTTGAGGGCCTCGTGCCACTGCCCGGCGTCCAGCGCCTCCACGTCCCGGACGTCCGGTTGCTCGGCTGTAGCTGTGAAACTCACTTCCACTCCCCCACGAGCCGCAGGCACCGTGCCACGCGGCGGTCTCCGACGGCCAGGACTCCGCCACAGTATGGGAGAGCGCTGACAGCCCACTGCTTTACCGCGAAGGTTGAGGCCGGTGTCCCCATGGCTCGGGTTCCGGACAAGGAACGACAGAGCTGGCCGGATGCCGTGGGTACGGTGCTGGGCTTGGGCGGAACGGTAGGGGGCGGCGCTTCCGGCGGGGGCGCGGTCCGGCGGCCTTCCCTTCCGGGGCCCGTACGGTTTGAGCACGCGAAGTCCGTTACTCTGGCAGCCGTCTGCGGTGGTCCCACGGGCCCAGCGACCTCTTTTTCCCCGCCTGCGCGGGGCTGCCCCATGGGGAGGTGACGACCCGTGACGCTCCATTCCCCGCGTACGCGGGGCTTCCGACACCCTAGCCATGCCGCGCCTTGACCAGGGCCTCAGCCCCTTCATCTGCGCCTGAAAGGTCCATTGTGACTGGCTCCCGGTCGAGCCGCTGCCGCGGCCCGCTCCCGGGCGGCGGCCTGATGGGCGGCACGCAGCGCCTGGTGTGCACTGGAGCGGTAGTCGTGACCGGGGTGGTCGACCGCTTCCCCGTCTGGAGTCACCCACGCATCGGGGCACCCAAGGGGGCTTGTCCGGAAACGATGCCCGAGCATCTCGCCCTGGTTCTTGACGGGCTGGAACCTGGTCGCGGCCGACCATACGCGGCGGGCGGTCCTCTTCGCCGGAGCGCTCACCTCGCGGTGGGTCGCGTACGTGGTCCGGATCGCCTCCTGTGCGCCGACAGGATCGGCGGAGGCCACCGCGCCGCATTCGAGTCGGCCACCTCTTGGTCGGTGATGTCGTTCGGGGAGACCTCCGAGTCCATGGTCACTCAGTGCGCGCGGGCGCAGTGCGTCCACGTCCAGCCTGCCAGCTCACCGGAATCCATTCTCGCCGGTTCGAAGGAACCGTAGCGGGACCGCTCCCCGAAGGCGCCGTGGACGAGCGGGGCACCCAGGACGCCGAGGCGCACCTGCGGCGCCCGGCTCAGCCCGGCCGGCACAGGCCCGGTACGACAGCGGCGACCCAGCCTGCCGCCCTAGGGACCGAGGTCGAGCTGGCCCAGGCAGGCCGAAAATAACGGAGCAGGCCATGACCTGGGTCGTTGGCCAGCCGAGCAGAGGAGGGCTGCCCGCCTTTGGCAGCAACTTCAAGAAGTTTCACAAAGAGACTTGTGGGACTTCTTGAAGTTAGGGATTCTACTCTGAACACACCTAGCCCGCCCAGGAGTTCATCATGTCGGAGCTGCACTACACCGCCTGGCTCGTCAACGACCCGTCCTGCCTGGACCAGGGCTGCATGGACGTCACCATCCTTCAGGACCAGTTGATCGGGGGCGACCCCGGTGACGACGCAGACTGGGCCAGCGACACGAGCAAGCCGACGGCGCTCTACGCCGTGACGACTGTCGACGCCCAGGAGGGGGACATCGCCGATGGGATCGAGGAGGCCGAGGCACTGATGCGACAGGCCGGCTGGCAGGTCACCAGCAAGTGGGCCTCATTGCCCAACGCGTTCACGGCCACCGTCGAGCGCGAACGCGACTGACGCCGGTCATCCGTACACCGCGGCCTCTTCCCCCCCCGCGAGAGGCCGCGGCGCCTTTTCGTTTGGAGATTGCCCGTGCTTTCCTTCCCCCTGACCACCCGCCCGTGGATCCCGGTCCACGACCGGGAAGCCGGAACGTTCCGCGAGGTCGGCATGGCCGAGGCCCTGCTGCGTGCGCACCATCTGAGCCTGACCAACGACGTCCAGGAGGGGCCGGTCCTGCTGCGCGTCCTCGCCGCCACGTACGACGCCGCCGCCGGGCCGGCCACCTACGAGGAGTGGGCCGCCGCCTGGCAGGCACCCACCCTGGACACCACGCGCATCACCGCCTACCTGCACCAGTGGGAGCACCGGCTGGACCTCTTCCACCCGGACGAACCCGCCTTCCAATCCGGCGCCCTGACCCAATACGCACGCGACGCCCGGGTCCTGCACCCGAGCTACCTCGGCGGGGATGCCGGAAGGTGGTTCAACCACGTCCTCTACGAGAAGGAGGGGGACTTTCCGGCATACGAGGCACCCGAGGCCGCACGGAACCTGCTGGTCCTGACCGCGTACGACGTGGCGGGCATCAAGCGAGCCGTTCCGGGCGACCCCGCAGAAAAACAGGGCAAGGTCTACGGTGCGCAGCTCGGCCACGTCGCGCAGCTCGCCCACGTCCATATCTGCGGGGGCACCCTCAAAGACACGCTGCTGCTGAACTTGCCACCGCAGCCGCGCCGCGACGGCGACGCCCCGGTGTGGGAGCGGCCCACCCCCGCCGCGCCGATGGCCATCCGGGAGCCCACCGGCCGCCTGGACATGCTGACCTGGCCCTCGCGCCGCATCCGGCTCCACGCCGACCGGGACGGCAAGGTCGACCTCGTGGCCTGGCACGACGGCGACCGCATGACGGACGCCTGGCAACAGCCCATGCAATTCGACCCGATGAGCATGTGGCGCACCACAAAAACCGGCCGGTGGGCCCCGTCCACTCCCATAGACCGTGACGGGCTGATCGTGCCCTGGCAGGTCGCCCATGTCGTACTGGACCCGACCGGCGACGAAAGCGGACAGCCGCTGCACTGCGCCGCCGCCCGGCACCTGGCCCACGTCCTGGACCAAGGACTGCTCGCCGACTACGGGCCGCTGCGCGCCGAAGCGTCCCGCGTGCAGCACAGCAACCAGCACAAGAGCGTGATCGCTGATGTCCCCAGCGCGCCGGTGACCCTGGCCACCGGCGAGTACCTCACCGACTCCGAGAACCGAGCGGACCTCGCCGCCACCGCCCGCACCGCCACCGCCTACCTGCACCGCCTTCGGCTCATCATCCGCGAGATCGCGCCCCCGCACACCAACCTCGTTGACCGCATGGACTTCAGGGTCCTGTACGACCGGTGGCGGCAGGCCGCCTCGCTGCTCGCCAGTAATCCTGTAGAGGGTCGTAAACAGTGGCGTTTCATGCTCCGCGAGCAGGCCGCCGAAATGATCGACTCCCTCCCTCTCAACACCTTGGCCAAGGGCCGCGCCCTTGCCGAGGCGATGGACGCCTTGACGACCACCCGCTTCGTCGGCGAGGCCAGCCGGGCCGCACGGGAGTGGAAGCAGACCACGGCCAAGAACCCGAAAAAGCCCAGGACCGGGCGGCCGACCAACCGCACCCTCACCGCGTTCGGCGAGACCAAGAGCCTCGCGCAATGGGCGAAGGACCCACGCTGCCAGGTCTCCTATCCGGCCCTGCGGGCCCGAGCAGCCGCCCTCCTGGAAAGCGACGACGCCGAACACATCATCACCACCCCCGCCGCTCACGGCCCGCGCACCGCTCTGCCCAAACCCGAGCCCACCCCAGCAGTCCAGCCCCCGCCGGCAAAACGGTGCGTGAACTGCGGGCAGCCCCGCCCCAAAGACGCCATTCACAGCCGGTGCGAGGAGTGCCGCGCCAAGCGCGTCAGCCAGGACTGGCTGCATCGCAAAGAGATCGCCGAAGCGATCTTCACCGAAGACAAGCGCACCGAACTCCTGCGCCGTCTCGCCTCCGGCGAATCCCTTGCCGAGGCATGCACCGCCCTTGACCTCACTCCGCACCGAGTTCACGGATTCACCAACTACAACGACGAGTGGCGCGGGCAACTGGACACCGCGCTCACCGACGGCCGCGACCCCGGCCTCGACCACGGCACCGAAACCGCCTACCGACACGGCGGCTGCCGTTGTCCCGACTGCCGCGCCGCCCACGACGCACTCCGTGGCACCGGCCGGTGAAGCCCGGGTGTCAAATCATGTGACATCAAACTGCACTCTTTGCGCGGTTCCTACTCACACATGACAGGCCCGACCGTGTCGAGATAGCGAATCTCGGCCAGGCGCCGGACCGACGTCCGGGTCTCCGCGTCCGACATACCGCTCTCCGCGATCAGCCAGTCGAGATCACCGTAGGGGGCGCAGATGCCGGTCGGCCACCGACACCGCATGTAGACCCCGACGTCGGCCGACGACACACGGGAATCGGTGACCGGGGCGCGGGGCACGACGGGCGGCTCACTGGTATCGCTGCGCAGCTTCACCATCTCGGCTGTGACGTCGGCCGGCCCCGGTCATCACCTACGACATGCGCCACACTGTGTTGCAGTGCCGCGCAGGCGGCGAGTTCGTCGAGCAGATCCCTGGCCTCGCTGCGGCTCGCCGGACTGGTGACCACGCGAGCACTTCGAGGCGATGCTCTTCACCGCGCTCACCGAGGAACTGCGCACCGGCCGATGTGCGGCGGTCGGCTCGGAGAACGTACGTGATGGGGATCAGGTCGTCGGCCAGCACGTGACGGGCTTGGAGATGGTAGGAAAGCACGCCGAAGGTGACTGGCTCGTCGATGCGGCTTGCGCCGCGCTCGATCCTGCCCTCGGCCCGGAGCTGAACGCGGCCCATCATGCTGACCTTCGCCACGACGGTGTCGAGGGTCTGGTCGGCGAGTCGAGCGTACCGTCACCGCGTGGCTCGCGGCGCGGCCCGCGGAAGTTCGGGGTGGGAGGACGAGATCCGAACACATAAACATCGCCGGTCACCTCGTCCTCCCGGTATTTCCCCCTATCTCTCTCGCGCTCTTGTCCCGCGAGAATCAACCCACCCCGGAGGAACCGTTGCTGCGCCGGGAAGGCTGGCGAGCAGTCGTCTCCAGCCACCGACTGCGCGGTCGCCTGGAAGCCTTCCATCCCTCCGGGGCGGTCGTGTGGCGACTGCTGGCCAAGGAACTGACGATCGCCTACTGCACGCCGACGCACCCGCAGGTTGCCCAGCTGCCTCGGGCCTACCGCACACCTCGGGCCCTGGCGACCGTCGACCACGGCCAGGGCCTGCTGTTCTCCTGGCTGAACTGGCTGACCAGCCAAGGGATTACCAGCCTCCATGAGGTGACGCAGGAGCACTGCCAGCGCTATCTCGCCGTCCGCAGCACGGTCCGCGACAAGCACGGGCACCGCCTCCGAGCGGCCAGTCCGTCCCAGAAGCGGGCGGTCGTCATGGCCATCATGGATCTCGCGTTCTACGGTGATCTGTTCACCAGCGGCTCCGTCGGCGGACGCACCGGCATCGTGGCCGTCCACGTGGGCAAGCACCGCCCCGGGTCACGGCGTCGACATGCGCTGTCTGTATGACGG
>NZ_JBHVHQ010000487.1:0-6471 GCF_042800135.1 Streptomyces sp. NPDC057654
GGCCAGCGTGCTGTGGGCCCTGCTGCGCGACAACCGGGTGTTCACCTCCGTCCCGCCGGTCACGCAAACGGCTTGACTTCATCATTGAGACTCCTGGGATCGAGTGGGGCTGGGTGGGGGGGCTGAGTGGGGCTCCTCCCAACATCGCCCCGGCGAGCCATGTCCACAAGCGATGGTTTTTCATCGGAGGCATGCGGTATTCACATGCCTCCGAGCGCGGCGCGCGGAGGAAACCAGGCGGCGCTGTGGCACCCGCGGTCCCGAGTGCGCATGCTGAAGGGCGGGACGGCGCTGCGGGCGTCGGCGGGAGGGGGCGGTGTGCGGAAGCGGATGGCGCAGTACGCGGCGTGGCGGGAGTTGCGGCGGCTGGTGCCCGGCGCGGGGCCCCGGCCCGACCGGCGGGGCTGGGCGGTCGCGCCCGACCTGCTGCTGCATCTGGCGCGCACGGTACGGCAGCGGCGCCCGGCGCTCGTCGTCGAACTCGGCAGCGGCGTCTCCACCTGCTGGCTGGCGCTGGCGCTGCGCGCCTTCGACGTGCCGGGCAGGCTGGTGAGCCTGGAGCACTCGGCGCCGTACGCCCAGCGCACCCGCGCCCAGGTGCGCGCGGCCGGGGTGGCGGATCTCGCCGAGGTACGGCCGGCGCCGCTCACGGAGGTGGTGTTCGACGGCGAGCGGTGGCCGTGGTACGCGCGTACGGCCTGGGCGGACCTGACGGGGTGTGAGCTGCTCGTGGTGGACGGCCCGCCGGGGACGACGGGTCCGCTGGCCCGGTACCCCGCCGTGCCGCTGCTGGGCGAGCGCCTCGCGCCGGGCGCCACCGTGGTGCTGGACGACTACGACCGCCCCGACGAGCGCGAGGCCGTCGCGCGCTGGCGGCGGCGCCACCCCGCCTGGTCGTTCCGCGCGGTCCCGCACGCGAAGGGCACGGCGCTTCTCCAACTCCCCTGGCAATGAGCCCCGTTGTCTTCCCGCCTCCTCGGCCCGTCACTACGCTCGTGTCCCGGCAGACAGTCTGGAACGACTCGAACAACGGGAACCACGGTCGATCCCCGGAGGGCGCGGTATGCCGGATGTCTCGCACCAGGTGGAACCGGCTCCGGGGCTCGCGCTGCCCCCGGCGCGGCTGACCGTGCTGATCCCGCACCGCGACTGCCCCCGCTTCCTGCCGCAGGCCGTCTCCTCCGTCCTCGGGCAGTCGGCGCGCGATCTGGCGGTCGTCGTGCTCGACGACTGTTCGGCGGACGGTTCCTGGCGGCGCGCGCTGGCGCCGTTCGCCGCGGACCGGCGGCTCACGGTTCTGGCGTCCTCGCGCCCCGTCGGCCCGTTCCGGCTCGGCAACGCGGTGCTGCCGCTGGTCCGCAGCCCGTATGTGGCCTTCCAGGACGCCGACGACATCAGCCACCCGCTGCGCCTGGCCCGGCAGTTGCGGCTGCTGGAGCGGGGCCGCGCCGACGTCGTCGGCTGCTGCTTCGAGGTGCTGGACGAGGCCGGTACGCCCCTGTACCGCAAGCGGCTGCCGCGCCACGCCGACCTGTGGATGCGGCTCGGCCGGAGCTTCGCCGTGCTGCACGGGGCCACGGCGATGCGCCGTGCGGTGCTCGACCGGCTCGGCGGCTTCGACGGGACGACGCGGTTCGGCGCGGACACCGATTTCCATCTGCGGGCGGCGCGGCTGTTCCGGGTGCGCAATCTGCCGTCGGTGCTCTACCGGCAGCGCAGGTGGCCGCGTTCCCTGACGGCCGCCCCGGACACCGGCTTCGGCTCGGCGGCGCGCGCCGCCTACGGTCGTGTGGTGCGGGAGAGGGAGCGTGCCCGGCGGGCCGCCGCCTCGTGGGATGAGCTGGCGCCGCTGCTCACCGCGGCCCCCAACGACGTGCGTGTGGAACTGCGCCCGGTGCGTCTGGAGGGCGTGCGGTGAGGGCGGCGCAGGGTGCGCGGGAGCCGCGGCGCGCGGTGCAGCGGCTCGTCGACCGGGGCCGTGGCCGGGCCCGTACACCCGGCGGCGCGGCGCCGGTCACCGCGGTGCTGGCCGGGCCGGACGGCGCGTGGCGCCGGGTGCCGGAGGCGGCGGCGCGGGACGCGCTGCCGTCCGTCGCGCCGGGCGGCAGCGCGGTGCTGTGCCCCACCTTCGTCGCCCGGTGCGGCGAGGAGGGCCACCGCGCCGTCGTCGGGCATCTGCTGTCCCAGCTGGCCGAGTTGCACGAGGCCCGGCCCGCGCTTCCGGTGACGCTGTGGATCGGCATGCAGTGGTTCCCCGGCCGGGACGGCGAGGAGGAAGAGGCGGCGCGGCGGCTCACGGAGCTGGGCCGCGTGGTGGCGCGGGAGGCGCCCTGGCTGCCGTTCGCCGGTCTGTGCCTGCCCGGACCCGGCAAGGTGCGGACCACCAACGCCGCGATCCGGCTCGGCGCCGCGCACGCCCCGGCCGGGTGGCTGTGGCTGGACGACGACGTGGTGGCCGAGCCGCGCTGCGCGACGCTGCTCGTGGAGCGGTTCCTCGCCGGTTCGCGGCGCGGCGCGGTGGGCGCGGTCAAGGTGCCGCTGGCCACCGCGCACCGGACCTCGCGGCTGCTGCGGGCGCTGGGCGGCGCCACCGCTCCCCGGCGGGCGCATCCGCACGCCTGCTGCATGCTCGTCGCGGACGGCGTGGTGCGCGGCGGCATCCCCGCCGAGCTGGACATGGACGACGCGTTCGTGCTGTTCGAGCTGCTCGACCCGCGGGCGGACGAGCCCTTCCACGACCTGGAGCTGGTGGAGGGGGCGCGCTGCCGCTTCTACCAGGGGGCGGGGTTCGGGGAGACGGTGCGGCGGCTGCGCATCTCGCTGTTGTACCACCTCACGTTCATGGCGCGTTATTCCTGGCCGACGGCGCGGGTGTACTTCCAGCAGTCGCTGTTCTACGGGCTGTGGCCGCTGGCTCCCTGGGACGGCAGCCGCGGGGTGCGGACCGGGCTGCTGCGCTGGCTGGTGAAGGCGGTGCACTTCGGCTGGTTCGCTGGGTACGCGGGGGTGCTGGCGTTCCGGGGCGCGACGGGGCTGCGCCCGGCGCCGGAGGGCGGGCTGTACTCGGCGGGCTTCCAGTCGCCGCTCAACGCCGAGGGCACAGCCGAGGGCACAGCGGATACGGGCGCCGACAGCCGGGCCTCGGACCGACGAGCCCCGAAGGACGCCGGCTGATCGGCCCCGGACACGTACCGGCCGGCGCACGCGACGCCCTCACCCCGCCGCGTACTGAGGCAGCATCCGCTCCACGACGTCCCGCGTGTACTGGTCGATGACCGGCGCCAGGTCGTACGCGGGGCTGCCGCTCGCGGCGGCCGTCGCCGCCCGGTCGCGCGCGGTCTCCAAGCGGGCGGTCAGCTCGCGCGGGCCGGCCGCGCCGGTCAGCAGCAGGTGGCCGAGGTTGCCGTCCCGCTCGCCCTTGAGCCGGTAGTCCTGGAGGTCGTCGGCGACCATGGTGACCATGCCGAAGCCGTGCGCGAAGGCGTGCGCGTGGTCCGCCGCCTCGGGGACGCCGCCCGCGACGGCGGCCAGCCGCCCGTAGCAGCCCTGGAAGGAGCCGCTGTAGCGGTCGGCGTCGGCCCACCACCGGTCGAGATCGCGGGCGGGCTCGTGTTTGGCGCGTACCTGGCCGGGGCCGACGCGCGCGAAGCCGTCCTCCAGGACCTCCAGCATCCGTACCGCGTCGGGCGCGCGGCGGGCGAGGCGGCGGGTGGCGGTCTGCCAGAGCATCAGGCAGTAGCCCAGTTCGTAGCGGTCCTGGTCGGTGTCGAGGTCGAGCAGGTCGTCGAAGAGCTTCATGCCCAGGCCGTGCAGGGTCAGGTCGCAGGCCAGCGCGCGCCGGGCCGCGCGGCCGGGCGTCCAGACGGTGAGCAGATACGGGGAGCGCAGATAGCCGCGCAGGCCCAGCAGGTAGCCGGTGAGGTCGGCGGAGGCGTTTAGCCTGGTCAGCAGGTCGGTCAGTTCCTCCTTGATGTGCGTGTACGCCTCGTCCCACTCGGCGAGCAGTGCGGGCGCGGGCCGCCGCGCCTCCGTGCGGGCCGTCACTCCGTCCCCCGTCACTCCGTCCGCCGACGGGCCATCAGGTCGCCGAGGACGTACAGGTCCACGTCCGTATGGGCGAAGTCCATCAGCGCGTCGTGCGCGGTGTGCGCGATGGCGCGGCCCTGGGCGTTGAGGGAGGTGTTGATCAGGGCGGGGACGCCCGAGAGCCGCTCGAACTCGTCGAGGAGGCGGTGGAGCGGGGCGTTCTGCTCGCGGGTGACCGTCTGCATCCGGCAGGTGCCGTCGGCGTGCCGGGCCTGGGGGATGCGGCCCGCGGGCACGTCGTAGTTGAACAGCATGTGCGGGGACGGGAGTTGTCCGGGGAACCAGTCGGCGAAGCGCTCGGCGCGCATGACGGCGCCCAGCGGCCTGAACCACTCGCGGCGCTTGAGGTGTTGACTCAGCCTCCGCCGCATGCCGTCCGTCTCCGGGTTGCCCAGCAGCGACCGGTTGCCCAGGGCTCGGGGGCCGCTCTCGGACGGTCCGTGCGCGAAGGCGACCACGCCTCCGTCGGCGAGCGTGCGGGCCGCCGCCCCCGGTTCGTAGGGCAGCGGGTCGAGGCCCGCGGCGATCAGGGTGGCGTGGACGTCGGCGGCGGGCTCGGCGCCGCCGTTGCAGTACACGCTGAACGGCCGCACCCGCTGTCCGTACAGCACGTGGTGGGCGAAGACCGCGGCGCCGAGGGCGTGCCCGGCGTCGCCGCAGGCGGGCGGTATGGCGATGTCGTGGCCGAAGCGGTCGCGCAGGGCGGAGTTGGCGACGATGTTGAGGGCGCAGCCGCCGCCGAGCGCCAGGGCGGTGCGGGCGGGGTCCTCGACGTGTTTGGCGAGGAGGGTGTGCACGGAGTCGGTGAACATCTGCTGGAAGGTGGCGACGACCCGGGCCATGGCGTCGAACTCGCGGGAGAATTCCGGGAGTCGGGCCAGTCTGCGGCCCTCCTCCTCGGCGCGCGCCCGGTCGTCGAGTACGCGCGGGTCGACGTCTTCGAGGAGTCCGCGTACGTGCTCGTCGGGTGTGCCATAGCCGCCGATGGCCATGACCTTGCCCGCGACGCTCGGGCTCTTGCCGAAGCCGTAGAGCCAGCCCAGCGCGCTCCAGCCGAAGCCGTTGCCGTACCAGGGCAGCGGGTCCGTCTCGACCCAGTCGACGTCGCCGTCGGCGCACCGGAACACCGAGCTGCGGGCGACCTGCCCGCGGCCCTCGTTGACGAGGACCACGCAGTCGTCCGGGTATCCGGCGTAGTGCAGGGCGAGCGCGGCATGCGAGACCTCGTGGGTGACGACGACGCAGTCCACGGGCCGGCCGAGCAGCCAGGAGGTGGTGCGGTGGTACGGGGTCCCGTCGCGCACGGCGCGGCACGCGGGGCCGGGGTCGGCCAGGCGCAGCACGGAGTCGCGTACGGGCGAGCTGACGGTGATCAGGTCGGCTTCCTCGGCCCGTACGCCGTCCTGGGCGAACAGGTGGCGCAGCGCGAGGCGGACGCGGTGGTCGTGCTTCCAGCGGGTCAGCCGCTCGGTCTCCACGGCGTGCACCAGCCGGCCGTCCTCGAACCAGGCGGCGGCGGTGTCGTGGCCCATCGAGTGCAGGGACAGGACCTTCAAGGGACGTCACCTCTTCTTCGGCTCGGGTCCGGAGGCCGCGGGTGCGGCGGGCGCCGCCGGCCGCGGCGGGGCGGCGAGCGTGGTGTGGCCGCTCCAGGCCACCGCGCGCAGCGGCCGGTCGAGCAGGCCGCGTACGTATAGTTCGGCGCCGGTGCGCAGGAACCAGCCGAAGTACAGCCATTTGACGGCGGCGTTCGCCGCGCCGTGGCGGAAGCCGCGGCTGCCGTCCCAGCCGGTGAGCGGCCACATGCCGGGGAAGAGCATGTGGTGGACGTAGTAGCGGGCAGCGGGGTACGGGGCGTCGGCCAGGTGGATGTGGTGGCACAGCAGCAGGCGGCGCACGCGGCGGCGGGTGGGGCCGGCCGGGCCGTCTGAGACGGTGTAGTGCAGCCGGGCTTCGGGCAGCAGCCGCAGGTCGTGCAGCGGGTCGGGGTGTGCGGGGTCGAGCAGGGCGAAGCAGAGGTAGCCGTCGTCGGAGTCGTAACGGTCGGGGATGCCGTCGGCCACGACGTCGGTGGCGACCAGGACGCAGCAGCCGTGCGGGTAGTTGGTGGCGGGGGCGGCGACGGCCTTGGCGCGGTGCAGCAGCCGCGAGACGCGGTGGGTTCCGGCGTGGGCGATCTTGTGGGGGCCGACGGCGCCGCGGCAGCCGCCCGCGAGGAAGGCGTCGGCCATGCGTTCCAGGCAGTCGGGGTCCATGACCACGTCGTCGTCGACCCAGCCGACGCCGGCGGCGCCGAGCCGGACGGCGAGCGGGAAGGCGGCGTTGAGCGTGCGGATCTTGCCGGGGCCGGGCAGCAGGAGGCCCGCGACGGGTACGGGCGTGCGC
>NZ_JBHVHQ010000488.1:0-6470 GCF_042800135.1 Streptomyces sp. NPDC057654
GCCCTGGACCACGCGACAGGCGATCAGCATGCCGGCGTTCTGCGAGAGCCCGGCGACCACCGAGCCGCCGACGTAGATCACGAGGGCTATCTGGACCAGCAGCTTCTTGCTGAAGAGGTCCGAGAGCTTGCCCCAGAGCGGGGTGGTCGCGGTCATCGCGAGCAGCGAGGCCGTGACGACCCAGGTGTACGAGGACTGGCTGCCGTTCAGGTCGTGGATGATCCGGGGCAGCGCGTTGGAGACGATCGTCGACGACAGGATCGCGACGAACATGCCGAGCAGCAGCCCGGACAGCGCCTCCATGATCTGCCGGTGGGTCATGGGCTCTGCGTCGGAGCCGGGGGCCGGCTGGTGGCCGCCTCCGTGCTTGGCGTGGCCGCCCCGCACACCGGCTGGTGTGGTCGAAGCCATGTGTTTCCTTCGGTTCTTTACGCGTCGCTACGCGTTGTGACGTGCTGTCACGCGTCGCTAAGCGGGTGTACGGGCAGTGGGATCCGCGCCGTGGGGGTGCGGTGCGCGCGCCCGGCAGTCGCCGAACGCCTCGCGCAGCCGCGTCAGCAAGTCGATGAGGCTGCCGACGTCGTCAGCGGACCAGTCCTTGAGGCACGCGGCGAGCGTCTCGGTATAGAGGGTGGAGACCTGGTTCAGCAGCTCGGCGCCGCTGGGGCTGATCCGCAGCAGCCGCGACCGCTTGTCCTGCGGGTCGGGATGCCGTTCGATCCAGCCGCGCTCGGCTACGTACGCGACGTGCCGGCTGGTCACCGACATGTCGATGGCGAGCAGCTCGGCCAGCTTGCTCATTCGCATCTCGCCGTAGCGGTTGAGCAGGGAGAGCAGGACGGCCGAGGCGGGTGAGCAGTTCACCGGGAGCATCCGGCCCAGGTCTCGCTTGATCGCGTCGACGGTGCCGAGTTGCCGTGCCAGCTCTTCGTACTGCTCTTGAGCGGCCACGGGCACCACCTCCGAACGATCAGTTGCTTAGGGCAACCATAGAAGCATTTGGTTGCTGAAGGCAAACGAAATCGGCTTCGGGGAGGTAAAGGAGTGGGAAAGGGTGCGTAGGCAGTACTCCAAGGTGCGGTGCGAATCTCGTAAAACCGCAGGTGGGGGTGGGGTTGGGAGTGCGGTATGGATGTGGCTATAGGGGGAGAAGGCGGGGCGAACGCCCTCTGGGGGCGGGGGTGATGGGGTGCCGAGAGGCGGCCCCGAGGTGTCGTGCCGCACGCATCTTCGCTAGGGTCCTGCCCTATGGCTAACCCCCAGCAGCAGGGCCCCGAGGGCCAGGGCTACGACCCGGCCGGCAGCACTCAGATGTTCCGCGCCTTCGTCGACGAAGAGCCCCAGCGCCGACCGGCAGCTCCCGCGGCCGCAGTGACCCAGCCTTCGTCGTCCGGCCCGCGGGTCGGAGTGATCGTGGGGGTGATCGTCGCGGTGGTGGTCGTGGCGGCGGTGGCTTGGCTGGCGCTCAAGTAGTTCGCCTGGTTCGCCGGCTCGCTTGGGCCGCCTGGTTCCCGCTAGGTCGTCTGGGCCGCCTGGTTCGTTAGCTCGTCTGAGCCGTCTGGGCTGCCTGGTTCGTTGGTTCGCCTGGGCGGTGGGGCGGGTGGCTGTCTGCTTCGCGGGCGGGCTCCCGTGTGTCCGAGGGCATCCTCTGGGTGCGGTTGAACGGGTATCAGGGCGGGCTTACCGCCCGACTTTGGGCCCCGATAAGGCGCTTTTGTCGGGCGGCTGCGCCACTTTTCTTTTCGGTACGAAACGGCGTGGGCGGTACTGCCCGCGCGGACCGGCACCCGTGGGGCTGCCGCTGCCGCTGCCGCTGCCGGTGCTAGAGGCCGGCCTTGAGCAGCAGCTCGGTCAGTTCTGCCGGCATGGTGATCATGCAGTCGTGGCCGGTCGGCAGTGACCACACCTGCGCCGGGGAGCCATTGGGCTGTATCGGGGGTACGGGCCGCCGCGTGACGCCTTCCGGCGTCGCGGTCCCGACGCAGTGGATGTGCGTACGCGGAATCGACTTCACGGCCGGGTTGTCCAGCCGTACCGGCTGTTGCAGGCAGCGCGCCGACTGGTCGGAGAGTATTCCGCGCAGCCACGCGACGTCCGCCGGGTCGGTGACCCCGAACAGGCCGAGGGGCGCGGGCAGCTCGGGCATGGGCGGGATGCGCCAGCCGTTGGAGCGATTGCCGTCGGCGGACTGGGCGGCGGCGGCCTGGTCGATGAGGTTTTGGGTGACGGGCTGGACGTCGATGCCCGTCTCGCCGTGCTCCGGGACCATCGCGTCCAGGTACACCAGGTGCGCGATCCGCTCCGGCACGTCGTTGGCCACGGATGAGATGACGAGCCCCGCGTAGCTGTGCCCCACGAGGACGACGTCGGTCAGATCCTCCTCGCGAATCAGCCCGACCACGTCCGCGACGTGCGTTTCGAGCCCCACCTCGGGGCTGAGCAGGTGCGCCTTGTCGCCGTAACCGGTCAGCGAGGGCGCGTACGCGCGATGCCCGGCCGACTCCAGCAGCGGGACGACCCGCTCCCAGGCGCGACCGCTGTGCCAAGCGCCGTGGACCAGCAGAAATGTAGACATGGCGGGGCTCGTCTCTCTTGAGGGGCAGGGGCAGGGGCAGGCAGGCGCGGGAACACGGCGGCCTGGTGGCATAGCGGTTCCCTTTAGTGCCTCAGTACTCTTTGAGAACCAATGCCATCGTGGGGCACCCGCAGCGCCTCGATCAATAGGGCACATTTCGGTGACCCGGTTCCCTGGAGGTGACCATGAGCGGCACAGCCGACGACGAGTCGCGGCCCGCCGAGCAGGAGGACCCGTGCCGGACGCGCGAAGTTCTCGACATCGTGGGCGACAAGTGGTCGCTGCTGGTCGTGCGCAACCTCAGCGAGGGCCCGCGCCGCTTCAGCGAGCTCAAGCGGGGCATCGACGGCATCAGTCAGCGCATGCTCACCGTCACCCTGCGCGGCCTGGAACGCGACGGTATCCTCACCCGGACCGTACGCAACGTCATGCCGCCGCACGTCAGTTACGAACTCACCCCGATGGGCAAGACCCTCCGCCAGGCCACCGTGCCCCTGCTGGAGTGGAGCATCACACACCTGCCCCACATCGACGCCGCCCGCGCGTCGTACGACGCCCGGCCGTCCGGTGCACCGTCCGCCTAGCTGCGGCTCAGCCGCGGCTCAGCCGCGCCGGGGCGGTGGCCAGGGGCCGGTGGCGGGGTGGCGAGCCCATACGTACTGGTCATGCGGCGTGACCGTCATGCCGAAGTCGTACAGCTCAGGCGCCCCCTCGGCCGTCCACTCGTCCCAGGCGGCCAGCGCCTCGTCGGCGAGACGGCGCGGGCCGAATTGGCGGGCGACCGCTGTCGCGTCGCCGTCGGGGGAGGGGTGAAGCGTGGCCCAGGAGGTGCGGGCGGTGTCGTGGAGACGTACGGCCGGGGTGTCGCCGTCGCTGCCGTCGCCGTCGTTCGTCTCGCTGAGTGTCAGGTGGACGTCCGGCAGGGCCACGCGCAGCGCGAACAGCAGGTGGGGGTCCGTACGCAGCGGGCCCAGGCCGGGGTCCCGTACGGTGAGCCGCTCCGCCTCCGGCGGCGGACCGGTGCCGCGTACCTGCTGCCAGGCGGGCGGCGGGCTGGTACCGCGGCTGGGCATGAAGGTCGCCAGCCCCTGAACCCAGCCGGTCGCCGACGCGCCGTCCTCGGCGACGGTCAGGGCCACGTGCCCCAACCGCCCCCAGGGCGCGACGATCCGCCCGCCGGGCCGCGTTTGTTCCACCCATGCCCAGGGGATCGCGTCGACCGCGTACGTACAGATCACCCGGTCGTACGGGCCGCCGGCCGGCCACCCGGCGTCCCCGTCGCCGATCTCGACCGTGACGCCGACTCCTATGGCGTCCAGCCGAGTTCGGGCCTGCGCGGCGAGTCCGGGGTCGGTCTCCACGCTGGTGACGAGCCCCGGCCCGGAACGCCGAGCCAGCAGCGCGGCGTTCCAGCCCGAGCCCGTACCCAGTTCGAGAACGCGCTGCCCCGGCTCCGACTTCAGCGAATCCAACATGTCGACCACGACCGCCGCGCACGAGAGGCTGGACGTCGCCTGCCCATCGATGACCTGCGTAACAGCGGGATCCCCCGGCCCCGCGTACACCTGCTCCGCCCACCGCCGGGCTTCGCTTCCCCGGTCCACCGGTACGTACGCGTGCCCGTCCCACCACCACAGCCGCTCTGGCGCGAACGCGTGCCGGGGTACGTCGCGTACGGCCTCCCTGATCCAGGGCGAACGGTCGGGCCACAGGGCTTGCCGCCCTATAGCGGCGTCGAGGGCGGCCCGACGTTCGCCGAGGTCGGCGGGCCCGTCGGACCCGGCGGGTTCGTTGGGTGCGTTGGGTTCGTCGTGGAACGGCATGGGTGACGGGCCCTCAGTCCTTCTTGTGCGTTCCTGAACCGGGCTTGGGCAGCGGGACTTGGCTGTCCGAGTTCCCGGGCGGCGGCGTGCCTTTTCCCGGGTCCGGGTCCGGCTTCCTGTGGTCTCCCATGGTGCGCTCCCTGTGGTCGCGGAGTGTTACTGATCGCCCGCATATTGTTACGTACGGTGATGTGCCTTGGGAAGGGTGAACTTTCGCGCAGGGGGCGGTAGGGCGCGGTGGCGGTGGGTCCGGCCGGGCCCTTGTTCACGCTGACGCGAGTTCGCACCAGACGTACTTGCCGCTGTCGCCCGGGGAGTTGAGCGCGTGCCAGCCCCAGCCGTCGGCACAGGAACGTACGAGCTCCAGGCCGCGGCCGTTCTCCGCGTCGGTCGGGGTGCACAGCAGGGGCGTCGGCGGCGTCGGGTCCGCGTCCCAGGCCCCGATCCGGAGAATCCCACCCGCCCAGCGCAGCCCGAGGGCCGCGGGCCCCTTCGTGTGGCGCACCGCGTTGCCGATCAGCTCCGTCGCCAGCAGCTCCGCCATGTCCGAGAGGTGCGGCAGCTCGTGCGCGGCGAGGATCAGTCGCAGTGCGCGGCGGCAGACGGTGACCGCGCGGGTGTCGTGTGGGATGTAAATCGTGTACTCCCACGGCTCTTCGTCGTTGATTTCAGGCATACGGGCACTCCGAGTGTGAGGGGGGTGTCGGGGTGCACTGCGGTCGACGGGCTCGGTGGCATGGCCGCGGCCGTCCTGGCGTGACGGGGCGGTGCACTTCCGGTTCCCGGAATCGCAGCGTGTGCGTTACGTCACACACGGTAGGGGTCGGATTCGACCCGGGTCAAGTCCGTCCCCTATTCTTGTGATCCTCAACAGGCGGGAAGGTAAACGAACATGCCGGCAAGGAGGACCATCACGGCGAGGCAGGAACGCCTGGGGCGGGAGCTTCGGAAGCTCCGGGAGCAGGCGGGGCTGTCCCTTCGGGAAGCGGCTCGGGTGACGGGAATCGACGAGGGTAAGTTTTCCAACGTGGAGGCTGGCCGCGTCGGCGTGAGCGCGGAGCGCGTCCGACTCGTAGCCAGTGGGTACGCGTCCGCGGACGCCGCACTTGTTGACGCCCTTGCAGCCATGACGGGCGAGCGGGCGCGCGGGTGGTGGGCGAAGTACCGCGACCTGCTCCCGCCGGGATTCCTCGACCTGGCGGAACTGGAGCATTACGCAACGTACTTGAGATCGTTTGAGAGCGTGCATATCCCAGGGCTATTGCAGACTGAGGAACACGTGCGGGCGATCTACTCCTCGTCCGTCTCGGAACTCCCTGAGGATCAGCTCGATGCGCGGGTCCAGTTCCGGCTGCGGCGGCAGGACGTTCTTGGCAGGGCCGATGCGTTTCGCTGCGAGGTGGTAATCCACGAGGCGGCGTTGCGTGTCAGGGCCGCCGACCACGGGGTTGCCCGAAGGCAGTTGCTCCACATCGTGGAGCAGTCCGAACGCCCGCAAGTCGTTGTAAGAGTAGTCCCGTTCGATGTGGATGGCTTTACTAGGATCGGAAACCCGATGTTGATGGCCGGAGGCCCTGTTCCCCAACTGGACACCGTTCTGCTGGACAGCGCGCACGGAGGCGTGTTCATGGACACGGAGGCGCAGCTTGACCGGTACCGGAGGGTAATCAGCGACGTAGAAGCGGCGGCGCTGGGGGTCGTAGAGTCGAGGGACTTCATTCACCAACTAGCGAAGCACGAATGAAAGGCCCTGACGTGGCAGCAGTTATCGCATGGCAGAAGTCCTCGTTTTCCAGCGATGAAGATGCGCCCAACTGTCTCGAACTCGCCGCCGTGGACGGCGTTGTCCTTCTCCGCGAAAGCGAAGCTCCCGCCAGCGTGCTCTCCCTGACGCGCGGAGCGCTGTCGGGGCTGGTGCGCCACGTGAAGGCCGGAGGCGCTGACGGGGGCTTCGGGCTGCCTATACGTCCGTAGGCCGGTACATCGGACGGGCCGGACCGGCCGCTCGGCGGGCGGCCCCGGACCTGGCCCGGCCCGATCACGTCAGCGGGGGCGCGGGCCAGTTCCTGTTG
>NZ_JBHVHQ010000489.1:0-6462 GCF_042800135.1 Streptomyces sp. NPDC057654
CCCTGTTTCTCGGCGCTTCTCGGCGTTTCTCGGTGTTTCTCAGTGCTTCTCGGTGTCTCGGTATCGCCTACACCGACGCGCGCTTCTCCGGCGCCTCGTCCGGGGCCGGGCTCAGCTCGTCCGCCGCCGGGTCCATGTCGCGGGGGGAGGGGACGTCGCCGGGGGCGCGGGCCGCCATCCGGGCGCGGCGCTCGTCGGCCTTGCCGCACAGCGCGAGCGCGGCGGCGTTGAAGCGGGTCAGCGAGGGCGGGTCCGAGGGGCCCAGCAGCTCCACCTTCAGCTCGGCGCGGGCCGTGGCGAGGCGGTCCTTGGCCGGGTTGCGCACGGCCTCCAGGAGCGCCGGTACGCCCTCGGCCTGCGGGGTGAGGATGGTGGCTGCGCTGACGGTCGGGAAGCCCGCGACGAACTCGTCCTCCGGCATGCCGCTGGTGTTGGCCACCGCGTACGGCTTCTCGCTGCTCAGGTAGTCCGAGACGACGCTGGACACGTCGCTGATGAGCAGGTCGGACTCGTTGAAGCAGGTGTAGAGGGCGGGCCGCGCGGCGGTGATGACCTGGTGCTCCCAGGCCGGCAGCGAGGCCCAGTAGGCGGCCTCCCAGGCGGCGGTGGCCGCCTCCACGGTCGCGGCGCGGCCGGGCTCGGGGGCGCCCTGGAGCATCATCCGCTCCACTTCATCCACGCTCTCCCGGAAGGTGCTGGTGGTCAGCCGGTCCAGCTCGGCGGTGCGGCGGGCCAGTTCGGCGGCGGCCTCGGGGCCGGGGCGGGCGCCGGAGCGCTTGGCGGCGGCCTCGCGGACCATGGCCATGATGCGTTCGTTGGCGCGGCCGGCCCGGGGGTCGACGGAGCCGGTCATCGGGTGCGGCTTGTAGAGCAGGCGGACCTTGGGGTCGGCGAGGAGCTGCCGGACGATGTTCTCGCCCGCGAGGATCACCGAGGTGTTGCCGGGGTTGCCGTCCCAGCCCTCCCAGGTCGGCGCGTACAGCACGGTGGTGAACTCGCCCTCGGGCGCGCCCGCGTACGGCCGGATGGGGGCCAGCTGCGGGCGGCCGACCTCGACGACGTCCTTGTCCTCGACGCCGATGTCGGCGAGCTGGTAGCGCTCGCGGGCGGCGGGGCCGGCGACCCAGACCTCGTCGTACGCCTTGGAGTACGGGTTGCAGCTGGAGAGCTTGTCGCTCTCGCCGTGGTTGGTGAACGCGTGCTTGATCGAGGGCATGCGCAGCACCTGTGAGGTCTTACCGGAGTTGGCCGGGTGCAGCATCATCTTGATCGACGATTCCTCCAGGGCCATCAGGTGGACGACCTTGGGGATGCAGATGATCGGCACGTCGGTGGCCTCGATCTTCTGCACCATGAAGCGCTCGCGGAGCACGATGACCGGGTTGCCGTCCAGCTCGACGAGGGTGGAGAGCCACATGTTCGCCTGGTACGCGGACGAGGTGCCGCCGGAGAAGTACATACCGACGGTGGGCTGGTACGCGGCCAGCCACTTGTCCAGCCAGGCCAGCGCCTGCTGTTCGACGGCGATGCGCTTCTTGGGCAGCAGCCAGGTGGCGAGGTAGGCCGTGCCGCCGATGGCGAAGACCAGGGCGACGCCGAGGCCGATCTCGCCCCACAGGGCGTTGCCGGTGGCGGCGGTGGTGAGCAGGCCGACGCTGGCGGGCGCCGTGAAGCGCAGCAGCCGGCGGCCCTGCTGACGGGCCAGCAGCCGCGGCGGGGCGGCGGACAGGCGCAGCCCGGACGCGTCGACGTTGCGCGTCAGGAACGGCAGCGTACGGGTCCGGCGGACCGCCACCGCGGCGGCCTGGCACGCGAAGTGCGCGCAGTAGAAGAGCAGCAGGCCGATGAAGAGCGGCGCGTGCTCGGTCGTCGGGTCGATGTTGTGGACGCGCAGCAGCCCGACCATGATCAGCATGTCGCGCAGCAGCTGCCGGACCGTCACATCGAGACGGATCTTGCTCAGCAGCGAGAGCAGACCGGGATCGCGGTGCTGGAGGACGAGGTCGAGCACGAGCCCCGCTGCCGAGGCGGCGACGAAGAGCGGCACATTGGGCAGCAGCGCCCCGATGAGCTGGGCGGCGAAGAACACGAGCATCGCGAGCAGCGCCGCGAGCGCTGCGGCTCGGCGGGAGGCTGTTCCGGCAGAAGGCACTGGGCGGGCTCCTGGCAGCAAGGACTGGAGGATTGAGGAAGACCGGTTCTGGGAAGGGTCGACCACTGACCGTATGTCGAGCGTTGGCCCAGTAGCAATCTGCCGTGATGTGAATCACCCGAAAAAGGACTATTCACCTGCGCTCTGCGGGATATGCTCCGCCCTCGCGCCACGCCTCCCGCAAGCGGCCGTCCCGTCCGTCCGTGAACAGCGGCCCCGCCCGTCCGGGGAGCGAAACGTCCCGGCGCGCCCGCCGGTACCTGCCGTAGATTGGCGAATCGGACAAGAACAAGCAGGACCAGCCAAGAACGGCATCGGCGAGCACAGGGGTTGTACGCGCGTGGCACAGGCGAGACAGGACGTGACGGACGCCCGCAGGGTCGTGGTCAAGGTGGGCTCCTCCTCGCTCACCACCGCGGCCGGCGGGCTCGACGCCGACCGGGTCGACGCGCTCGTCGACGTCCTCGCCAAGGTCCGCGGGCCGCGGCCGCGGGAGATAGTCCTGGTCTCCTCCGGCGCCATCGCCGCCGGCCTCGCGCCGCTCGGCCTCGACCGGCGCCCCCGCGACCTAGCCCGCCAGCAGGCCGCCGCAAGCGTCGGCCAGGGCCTGCTCATCGCCCGCTACACGGCCTCCTTCGCGCGCTACGGCCGCCGCGTCGGCCAGGTGCTGCTGACCTCCGACGACACCAGCCGCCGCGCCCACTACCGCAACGCCTACCGGACCCTGGACCAGCTGCTGGCCATGGGGACCGTACCGATCGTCAACGAGAACGACACCGTCGCGACGGACGAGATCCGCTTCGGCGACAACGACCGCCTCGCCGCGCTCGTCGCCCACCTCGTCCGCGCCGACCTGCTGATTCTCCTCTCCGACGTCGACGGCCTCTACGACGGCGACCCCAGCACCCCCGGCACCGCCCGGATCGCGGAGGTCACCGGCCCGGCGGACCTCGACGGCATCACCATCGGCAGCGCGGGCAAGGCCGGGGTGGGCACCGGCGGCATGGTCACCAAGGTCGAGGCTGCCCGGATCGCCGCCGCCGCGGGCATCCCCGTCGTCCTGACCTCCGCCAGCCAGGCCGCCGACGCGCTGGCCGGACGGCCCACCGGCACGTACTTCCACCGCACCGGACGGCGCTCCGCCGACCGCCTGCTGTGGCTCGCGCACGCCTCCGCGCCGCGCGGCGCGCTCACGCTCGACGACGGCGCCGTACGGGCCGTGCTGGAGCGGCACGGCTCGCTGCTGCCCGCCGGGATCGAGGCGGTCGAGGGGGAGTTCTCGGCGGGGGACCCGGTCGAGCTGCGGGACGGCGCCGGGCGCGCGGTGGCGCGCGGCCTCGTCAATTTCGACGCCAAGGAGATCCCGCAGCTGATCGGCCGCTCCACCAGGGACCTGGCGCGCGAGCTCGGACCGGCGTACGAGCGCGAGGTCGTGCACCGCGACGATCTGGTCGTGCTCAGCACCTGAGCACCTGAGCGGCTGAGCGGCTGAGCGGCTGGGCGGCTGGGCGGCTGGGCGGCTGGGCGGCTGAGCACCTGAGCGCGTATGCGCCTGATCGGGCTTCGGGCCGTTCGCGGGTGTCGCGGCCGGGAGGGGAGAAGTCCGGCCTTCCACCAGTCTTTGTACGGACACCTTCGGCAAAACCGCCACGCGGCCGCCCCCGGACTGGTCAACTTTGAAGAACGGGGCCGCCTTGGGCAGCGGCCCGTCCGCAACGGACATGCTGCGAGCAGCAGCGGGAAACAGCACGGAACGGCTCCGCCGCACGCGCGCGGAGCAGCGATCAACAGGAGGCCGCCGGTGAGACGAGGGCGCCCGGGCGCGCTGCCCCGAGGGACGGCGGAGCGCGCACTGACCAGCGTCGGGACAGGCGAGGAGGCACAGGCGCCGGGTGGGGGCGGCGCCACGGAGACGAGGCCCGAACCACAGCCGCGGGGCGCCGATGAGTCGCGGCTGTGGCATGTCACGCTCAGCGTCTCGGGCGCCGAGGCGCCCCTGAAGGAGGTCCGGCGGGCGCTCGAACAGCTCGCGCACGACCACCCCTTTCTGCTGACCAGCCGCTACGCCAACGACCACGCGGAGATCCGCTACTGGGAAGAGGCCAGGGACCTCCACGACGCGGCGGCGGTCGCGCTCCGGCTCTGGGGCGAGCACCGCTCGACGGCCCGGCTCCCGCCGTGGGAGATCGTCGGCCTGGAGGTCATCGACCGCGAGACCTACCACCAGCGCATCGCGGAGGGCTACGGACCGCCGCCGGCCTCTCCGGTGGGCGTGCACCCCTACTGAGGGGACGCGGCTGTTCTGAAGGGGTGCGGTGCCGGGGCCTGCCGTATACGGCCCCGCGCCGCCGCCCCGCTCGCGGCCGTGGCGTGATCGCTGTCTCGTAGTGCGGGATATGCGCCATAAGGGGTGGGACCGGGCCGCGCGCTCAGTAGGCTGCCGTCATGAGCAGTGTCTTCCCCTCGCCCCTGGCCGACCCCATGCCGCAGTCCCCGGTGCTGCGCGCCGCCTACCGCGCCCGCGCCGCGGCCGCCGACCTCGCGCCACTGCCGCGGTCGGTCAAGGACGAGGCGCTGCTGGCCATGGCCGACGCCCTGGAGGTCCGTACGAAGGACGTCGTCGCGGCCAACGCGGAGGACGTCGAGCGCGCGCGGGCCGCCGGCACCGCCGAGTCCGTCGTCGACCGGCTGACTCTGACCCCCGAGCGGGTCCGCGCCATCGCCAAGGACGTACGGGACGTGGTGGCCCTGCCCGACCCGGTCGGCGAGGTGGTGCGCGGCTCCACGCTGCCGGGCGGCATCGATCTGCGCCAGGTCCGGGTCCCGCTCGGCGTCGTCGGGATCATCTACGAGGCCCGGCCGAACGTGACCGTGGACGCCGCGGCCCTCTGCCTCAAGTCCGGCAACGCGGTGCTGCTGCGCGGCTCGTCCTCCGCGTCCGCCTCCAACGCCGCCCTCGTGAAGGTCCTGCGCGACGCCGTGGGCGGCTCCGGGCTGCCCGCGGACGCCGTGCAGCTGGTGCCGGGGGAGAGCCGGGAGTCCGTACGGGAGCTGATGCGCGCCCGCGGCATGGTGGACGTGCTGATCCCGCGCGGCGGGGCCTCGCTGATCCGTACGGTCGTCGAGGAGTCCACGGTCCCGGTCATCGAGACCGGCACCGGCAACTGCCATGTGTACGTGGACGCCGAGGCCGACCTCGACATGGCCGTCGACATCCTCGTCAACTCCAAGGCACAGCGCCCGAGCGTCTGCAACGCCGCCGAGACGCTGCTCGTGCACCAGGACATCGCCGCCGAGTTCCTGCCGCGCGCGCTGGCCGCGCTGGCCGAGGCGGGCGTCACCGTGCACGGCGACGAGCGGGTGCTGGAGCTGGCCGAGGGGTCCCCGGCGACGGTGGTCGAGGCGACCTTCGAGGACTGGGAGACCGAGTATCTCTCGTACGACATCGCCGCCGCCGTCGTGGAGTCGCTGGACGCGGCCGTCCACCACATCCGGCTCTGGTCCTCCGGCCACACCGAGGCCATCGTCACCTCCTCGCAGTCCGCCGCCCGCCGCTTCACCCGGCTTGTGGACTCGGCGGCGGTCGCGGTCAACGCGTCCACCCGCTTCACGGACGGCGGCCAGTTCGGCTTCGGCGCGGAGATCGGCATCTCGACGCAGAAGCTGCACGCGCGCGGGCCGATGGGGCTGCCGGAGCTGACGTCGACGAAGTACATCGTGACGGGGGACGGGCACACGCGCTGAGGCTCGGTCCCCGTGCCTCCGGGCCCCGCCCCCGCAGGTGTCAATCGCCGTACTCCCTGCCCAAATCGACGTCTCCGGGGCTACGCTTAAGACGTGCCGGACGACGCGGGGGGCAGGCCGTTCCCGGACGGCGAAGAGCCCGAAAGCCAGGAACACGGCCATGGGGACGCGGAAGACCCGTTCGCCTCCGTGGTACTCGACGAGGATTTCGTACGGTCCGCCAAGATCCACGAGCCGAGCGCGGCCGAGCGGATGCTCGCGGCGGCGCAGTCCCGCCGCGCGCTCTCCGCGCCCGGCGACGAGGACGCGTACGACGAGGCGCACGACGACGGCCGCGGCGGGTTCCGCCCCGGCGCGGGCCATGACGCGGACGCCCGCGACCTCGACCCGGATGACGCCTACGGCCCGTACGGACGCTACGGCAGTGTGCGCCGCCCCTACCGCGGCCACGCCCGCTGGCACCGCCCGGTGGCCTGGGCGCTCGCCGTGCTGATGGGCATCGGCGTCGTCGCCCTCGCCTTCACCGCGGTCTTCCGCGGCGCCTCCTCCAGCAGCCGGCAGGGCCC
>NZ_JBHVHQ010000490.1:0-6457 GCF_042800135.1 Streptomyces sp. NPDC057654
GGGCTGGGCCGAGGCCATGCGGCAGATGTCCGCGGACCTGTTCGAGGGGATGGCCGCGCCCCGGGTGACCGGCCGGTGAGGGTACGCCTCGGGCTGCGCACACAGCCGATGGGCGATGGCGCTGGCCACGGACACCCCCGGACGGCGGCCGGACCGTCCATGGCCTCGCCCGTCCGATGAGTTACCTGACCGTCGACGAGGACTGGCGGGGCGTCGTGCGCGGGTGGTTCGGGCGGTTCCGGCTGCCCGTATTGGTGGTTTATGGGGTGCTTTGGTAGGTGTGAATCAACGGTAACGTCGCCCGGGATCCGGTGTGACTATCGATGGTATCGCAAGCGTGTTGACATCGATAATTTCGCCGGTATCGTTGAAGTCGTTCCGATGGAAACATCAGTGCGAGGAGAGCCGCCATGTCCAACCGTCTGCGGATCGTCGGGGTGGAAGAGACCGTCGTCGTGCCGGCCGTCTACGAGGCGTACGAGCGGGCCGGATCGCCGCAGGTCTTCTCGCGCGGCTTCGGGGACAGCCCGATCGCGAAGAACCTGCGCGAGGTAGGCGAGCGGCGGCTGGCGCACATGGACGATCAGGGCGTCGATGTCGCGGTGCTGTCCTTGTCGACTCCGGGTGTGCAGGACCTGCCGGAAAGCGACGCCGTCGCCGTCGCCCGCGACGCCAATGATCAGCTCGCTGAAATCGTGGCCTCCCGGCCCGACCGCTTCCAGGCGTTCGCCGCGATCCCCACGCAGTCACCGGCCGCGGCCGCCGCTGAGTTGGAGCGCGCCGTGGTCGAGCTGGGATTCCCCGGCGCCATGCTGTACGGCCGTACCGGGGACAAGCCGGCCGACCATCCGGACAACGACGAGCTGTACGCGACCGCCGAGCGGCTGGCCGTGCCGTTGCACTTCCACCCGCAGACACCGCCCCAGCCCGTCGTCGACGCCTACTATTCCGACCTCCCGGGGCCGGTGGGTCCCGTGCTGGCCGGAGCGGGACTCGGCTGGTACTACGACCTTGGCGTCCAGTACCTGCGCATGATCTTCTCGGGTGTCTTCGACCGGTTCCCCGATATGCAGGTGATCGCCGGTCACTGGGGCGAAGTGGTGCTGTTCTACCTCGACCACACCGGCTTCTTCGCCGAGGCGGGCGGCCTGCGGCAGCCCCTGGCGGACTACTTCAAGCAGAATTTCTGGGTCGCGGGCAGCGGTACCAACAGCCCCCGCTACCTGCGCTGGACCGCCGAGGTGATGGGCACCGACCGGATGCTGTACTCCACCGACTACCCCTTCACCTACGGCTTCCGCCCCGGCGGCTTCCCCTACGTCGACACCAGCAACGGTGAGGCCCGCTCCTTCCTGGAGAACGCGCCCTTCACCGACGACCAGAAGGCCGACATAGGTCACCGCAACTGGGAACGCCTCACCGCCCGCGCCAAGCGCCCGTCGGCCTGATCCGTCAGCCGGTCGCAGGGGTAAGCCGGTCCCGGTCGGGGGGGAAAAAACCGGAGCGCTGCCTCACGCTCCGGCCGGCCCGCGGAGTGCTTCCCGCCGTGCTGCTGCTGACCCGCGCCGCGTCAGCGGAGCAGCAGAGCGGCGTCCCACGGCAGTGCGCCGACGGGTGCGGTCGGGTTCAGGGCGAAGTGCAGTGCGAGTGCGACGCCTGCCGCTCCGTCGAGGAAGCCGGGGCGGTGGGCCGTGGTGGGACCGATGGGGGCGGTTGCCGGCCATAGGAAGGGGCGATCGGGGTCAGCGGCCTGTATCAGGGTGGCGGTCAACTTGCCCACGTACTCCGACAGTTGCTCGCCGCCGGGTTCGCGGGACATCAGGGCCGCCACGGTGGTCAGTCCGGCCAAGCCGTGGCAGAGCGTGGCGTCGTCGTAGCCGCGCTCCCCGCCTGGCTGGTCGCAGGCGGCGGCGACGGCGGCCACCGCCTGCCGGTTCCATTCGGGCTCTGCCAAGGCGAGGGAGGCCAGTTGGAGGGAGCGGGCCACGCCGGGGGTTCCGTAGCACCAGCCGGCGCGGACCCTGCCCAGGTCCGGGCGGTCGCCGGAGGCCACCGCCAGCTCTTGGTCGAGGGTCACGATGTTCGGCCAGCCGGTGCCGTCCGTGCCGCGGCGGGCGAGCAGCCATTCGGCGATGTCGCGGATGGCCTGCTCCTGGCCGGGGACTCGTACGCCCGCGTCATAGGCCACGGAGAGGAGGGCGAGCGGGCCGGGGATGCCGTGGGCGAGACCGGCGTTGAAGTGGCCGCCGGGGATGCCGTCCGGCTCGCTGAGCAGGATCGGGTCGGCGGTCCACCAGCCGGGAACGTTCCGGCCGCCGGGGCCGGTGACCGGGTGGGTGAGGGCGACGAGATGGGAGAGGACGAGTTCTGTGGTGTCCCGGTGCGCGGGGCCGGCGGCGAGCAGCACCCTGCCCAGGCCGGAGAGTCCGGCCACGACGTCATAGCCGGTCATACGGGCCCCCGCCGTACCGGCCGCGATGCGGGGCGCGTCCTGATCGACCAGCTTCCGGGCGACCAGGGCGACCTGTTCGTCGAGCTTGGTGAGGAGACTCGCGTACTCGCCCGGCTGGGTGACGGCGGCCCGGGCGGCGAACGTGACGGCGGGCAGTCCCAGGTACAGGCCCTCATGTGCGGGCCTGCGGACCGCGGTGACCGCCGCTGACAGATGGGCGTACGCCATCCGTGCGTGCTCGGGCGAGCCGTGGGCCAAGGCCGCGAAGAGGAGGCCGACCCCGGCATGCCCGTCCGCGAGGGACTGGGGGTGCCACAGCGAGCGGGTCTCGGCCAGTTCGGGATGCTCGGACGCTGTTACCTGCGCTGCGAGCGCCGCCGGATCGGACAGTCGCTGGGCGAGGAGTGCGACGAGATCGTCACTCATGAACGTGCCCTTTCCCGGTCGAGGTGTGCCTGGATCGCGCCACGGGCCACGGCGAGCGCTTGGGCCTCGGCCGTGCGGTCGGTGCCGAGCCGCCGGTTGCAGTGCATATGGACCAGGGAGGCGAGTACCGCGTCGGGGGCGACGCTCAGGGTGCCCCGCTCCTCCGCTTCCCGTACAAGACGCCCGAACCGCTGCGGGACAGCCTGGTAGGGCTCGCCTGATGCATCGGGGGCGTCTGGTGCGTCTGGCGCGCCGTCGGGGGTGATTCGTGCGAGGGCGGCGCCGCGACGGGCGGCGAACGCCTTGTGGTGCTGTTCGCGCTTGGGGTACGTAGCCGTGAGCCAGTGGCGCCAGTCGCCGCCGTAGCCGTGGTGGAAGGACCGTACGAGGTGCGCCACGTCGTACGCCGCCGACAGGATGCGGTCGTCCGTCGGTGCCGCGAGCCGCTCCAGGACCAGCAGGCTGTCCGCGTGGAACACCTCCTCGGCCGCGCGCAGGAGTGCCGTACCGCCGTAGCGTTCCGTCTCGGGGGAGTAGCTGTCGATCCGCAGGCCACGGGCGAGCCCGGCGTCGGACAACTCCCTGGCCAGGTCGTGGAGTCGGGGGAGTAGGCGGCCGTTGAGGAGGTCCGGGGCCCCTTGCAGCCGTAGCCGCAGATGGGGGTGCGGGTCCGCGTAGCGGATGAAGAACCAGCGGTCGACGCCGCCCGACGCGTCCGGCGGTGCGGGCAGTTCGGCGAGGAAGCGCCGGAGCGGGCCGGTCAGGAGTTCGTCCTGGCGCTCGGCGGAGGAGTAGAGCGTCGCGTAGAGCCAGGGGCCCCCGGGCGGGATCTCGCCGGTGCCGCGACGCACGGTTGTTCCTGAGGTGGAGGTGCGGGCGATCGTGGTGGCCCTGGCGGGTCGGCGCGCGGCGGTCTGCGGCTGACACGGCGTCAGTGTCACGACGGCTTCGACGTCATGGGCCCCGCCCGGACCGTGCAGCCAGCCGCCGTCCACGTCCTGCCCCGTGGGCGGTTCGTGGACCATGGCGACGCCCCAGCGCTCGTACTCGCGCCGCAGGATCTCCTGATGCGCGGGGACGGTGAGGTTGAGGGGGATGCGGTGATCGCCGATGGCGAGCTGGACATGGTCCGGCACGCCCCACAGCGCGCGCCATTCGTCGAGCGGCGGGCTCGTGGCCTCAAGGCGCCAGCGGGCCGGGCTCAGGACGGTGCGGCCGGTACGTACAGCGGGCAGGAACGGCAGGTCGTCGGCGGCGCCCCACTCCCACATGCGCCACTGCCTGCGGCTGTACGCGGCGGCCTCGATGAGGAAGCGCACCGCGTTGGGCGCGGCCAGCTCACGGTTGAGTACGTGGAGCGCGGAGGGCGTCACCTCGCGGCCCAGCGCCGCCGAGGCGATGCGGAAGCCCTCGGAGTCGGCCGACACCAGAACGTCGTCGAGCGTGAGATCCGTGACGCCGGGCGCGGCCGGTCCCGGGTGGGACCCGACGACGAGCCGGCCGTCCAGCCAGGTCGGCACCTGGGCCACGTTGGCGTGCCGATGCTGCGCCGCCTGATGATGGACCTGGACGGGCAGCCGTTCGCCGGCCTGGCGGGCGGCCCGTACGGTCCGGCGCATCGCCTCGGACTGTACGGGCGGCAGAAGGTGGGCGAACCGGCCCATGAGCCCGCCGGAAGCGGTGGCCGCGCCGTTCAGGACCAGGGTGAAGTCGCCCCGGTCCACGGCGGTCGCCGACTCCGCCGCGATCTGCGCGATGAGCTCCAGCGGAGGCGGCGCCACGGCGTCGGCATCGCTGTCGCTGCGGCCGTCGGTGTCGCGGTCGGCGTTCTCGAACCTGCTCAGCCACGCCTCGTCGAGGACCACCTCGCGTACGCCGTGCGCCTGCGCTCCGGCGGCGAGCCCGAGGAGCAGGCGCTGTCGTTCCGTGCCGATGGGGGGCGGGCCGGGGGCGGGCCGGTGGCTCGGCGGCAGCCGGTAGCCGGCCGGGGCGCCGAGGCCGATGTCCGGGTCGAGGAGTTCCTTGACGGGTACGTAGCGCCCGAGCCCGTAGCGTTCCACGAACTCCTGGTGGTACTCGGAGAGCCGGCCCGGCCCCGGGGGCGAGAGCCGCCACAGCGCGGCGGCGGTCAGTTCGAGTTCGCGCGCCACTTCCCGCGACACTTCGACGGTCCCGTCGAGGCGCAGGTCGACCTGGACGGAGTGGGCGGGTGCGGTCGGCGATCCGGCGGCGCTTCCGTCTATGCCGCCGCTTCCCCTGCCGCCTCCGTTTCCGGACGGGGTGGACGAGGCCGTATCGAGTACCGACCGCCAGGCGGGGGTTCCGTCTCCGAGCGGGGTGTCGCCGTAGTCGGCGAGGGCCGTGGCCAGCGCGGCGACCTGCTCGGCGGCGACCGAACCGGCCGGGAGGAGACGCTTGACATGCGCCAGCGGGTCGGTCGCGTCCAAGGGCGGCCGTAGATCCGTCAGCAGTACTTCCGCCGCGATGAGTTGGGCGATGAGGCCGCGTACGGCGCCGTCGGGCGCTCCGGGGAAGTCCGCTTCGACGTGCTGGATGAGTTCGTCGTACGGGAGTGGGCGGGCGGCTGCCTCGACCGCGGAGCGTACGACCGGGGTGTACTTGAGAGTTCGCGTCTTCGGGCGGCCGTCGTCGGCCGAGGAGCCGCCCGGGGAGCCGCCCGAAGAGCCGCCCGGGGAGTCGCCCGAGGCCGCGGCGGACTGGAGGCGGGGGCCGTCGGGGGCGAACGGCAGCACCAGGCGCCCGGCCCGTACGAAGCAGAGCGCGTTCGCCACGATGCTCAGCCCTGGGAGCACCGCGGGGTCCCGCTCCCACGCGGCGATCCGCTGGGAGAGCCAGCTCGCGTCGGGCCGGGCCGTTTTGCGCACCTCGCCGGTCAGTTCGCCCTTGGTGGCATCACCGAAGGAGCCCCACAGGACGCCCGCCATGAGACCGAACGGCGTGGGGCGGGACGCGGCCCTGAGCCGGTAGCGCGTCACGGCCCGCAGCGCCTTGCGCAGGTCCGAGGCCGTCACCGCACGCCCCGCGAGCACGGCGTCGGCGGTACGGGCGAGCGAGGGGCTGGAGACCTCGACCGCCTCCCTGAACCGGTCGTCGGCGAGCGCACCGACCAGGCGGGCGCGGAGCACCTCGGGGCTCTCCGCGCCGTTCTCGGTGTCCCACCAGGTCGCGCGCACCTCGTCCCGCGCGAGCAGCGGCGCCCGCAGCAGTATTCCGTCCGCGCAGCGGAACAGCGGTTCCGTTCTCTGCCCACCCCGCATGCCTGCCACACCCCATTACTGACTGCACTGTGAAATGAACTGAGGAGTTCTTCGTCGATCGGATCGCTGAGGAATGCGGTCACAGTAACCGCGAAAAC
Organism: Streptomyces sp. NPDC057654; assembly: GCF_042800135.1. Lineage (NCBI taxonomy): Bacteria > Bacillati > Actinomycetota > Actinomycetes > Kitasatosporales > Streptomycetaceae > Streptomyces > Streptomyces sp. NPDC057654. The sequence goes on from NZ_JBHVHQ010000490.1 coordinate 6,255, forward strand.
GCGTTTACGGCACCCCTTGACTTCGCCGGCCGATCTTACCTAGATTCCCGCCATGGCCGCCGAAGGGCGGCGTACTTGACAGGCTGGGAGGAATTCTTATGCCCGAGAACATGGTCCAGGACCTCTTCGACATCGACCTCACCGAGACCGCCATCCAGGACGTCGCGCCCGCATCCGCGGGCATGGCCATATCCGCGGAGGGC
>NZ_JBHVHQ010000491.1:0-6454 GCF_042800135.1 Streptomyces sp. NPDC057654
TCACGGCACTGGTGATCGGCCACGCGGTGATGGTGTCGGTGATGACGATGACGCCCGTGCACCTCGCCCACCACGGTGCGTCGCTCAGCGTCGTCGGCTTCACGATCAGCCTGCACATCGCCGGGATGTACGCCCTGTCGCCGCTGGTGGGATGGGCCGCCGACCGGCTCGGCCGGGTACCCGTGATCCTGCTCGGGCAGGCGGTCTACGTCGTCGCGACGCTCCTCGCCGGCACCTCCGGCGGCGACCGACGGGCGGTCACCGCGGGGCTCTTCCTGCTCGGCGTCGGCTGGTCCTGCGCCACCGTCGCGGGCTCCACGCTGCTCACCGAGTCCATCGACGCCGCACACCGCTCCGAGGTCCAAGGCGTCTCCGACACCCTCATGAACCTCGTCGGAGCGGCGGGCGGCGCGCTCTCCGGCGGCCTCGTGGCCGTCGTCGGCTACGGCGGCCTCAACGCCGCCGCAGCCGTGCTCGTCCTGCCCGTCAGCGCCTGCGCGCTGTTCTTCAGCCTACGAACGCGCTCGACGCGGTGAGCCGCAGCGCCGTGTCGATCAGCGGAACATGGCTGAACGCCTGCGGGAAATTGCCCACTTGGCGCTGGAGCCGGGGGTCCCACTCCTCGGCGAGCAGCCCGAGGTCGTTGCGGAGCGAGAGCAGCTTCTCGAACAGCTTGCGCGCCTCGTCCACCCGGCCGATCATCGCGAGGTCGTCGGCGAGCCAGAACGAGCAGGCCAGGAAGGCCCCTTCGTCGCCCTCCAGCCCGTCCACGCCCGCGTCGTCGCCGCTCGTCGGGTAGCGCAGCACGAAGCCGTCCTCCGTGGACAGCTCCCGCTGGATCGCCTCGATGGTCCCGATGACCCGCTTGTCGTCCGGCGGCAGGAACCCCATCTGCGGGATGAGCAGCAAGGACGCGTCCAGCTCCGTGGACCCGTACGACTGCGTGAAGGTGTTCCGCTCCTTGTCGTACCCCTTCTCGCACACGTCGCGGTGGATGTCGTCGCGCAGCTCGCGCCACTTCTCCAACGGGCCGTCCACATCACCCGATTCGATGAGCTTGATGGTCCGGTCGACCGCCACCCACGCCATCACCTTCGAGTGCACGAAGTGCCGGCGCGGGCCGCGCACCTCCCAGATGCCCTCGTCCGGCTCGTCCCAGTGCGACTCCAGGTACTGGATCAGCTTGAGCTGGAGGACGCTCGCGTAGTCGTTGCGGGCCAGGCCCGTCATGTGCGCGAGGTGCAGCGCCTCGGTGACCTCGCCGTAGACGTCGAGCTGGAGCTGGCCGGCCGCGCCGTTGCCGATCCGCACCGGCCCCGAGTTCTCGTACCCCGGCAGCCACGACAGCTCGGCCTCGCCCAGCTCCCGCTCGCCCGCGATCCCGTACATGATCTGCAAGTTCTCGGGGTCGCCCGCCACGGCCCGCAGCAGCCACTCGCGCCAGGCGCGGGCCTCCTCGCGGTAGCCCGTGCGCAGCAGCGAGGACAGGGTGATCGCCGCGTCCCGCAGCCACGTGAAGCGGTAGTCCCAGTTGCGGGAGCCGCCGATGTCCTCGGGCAGCGAGGTGGTGGGCGCCGCCACGATGCCGCCGGTCGGGGCGTAGGTCAGCGCCTTGAGGGTGATGAGCGAACGGACGACGGCGTCCCGGTAGGGCCCGTGGTACGTACAGTGCTCCACCCACTCCCGCCAGAACTCCTCCGTCGCCTCCAGCGCGCCCTCCGGTTCGGGCAGCGCGGGCGGCTCCTTGTGCGAGGGCTCCCAGCTGATGGTGAAGGCGACCCGTTCGCCCGGCGCGACGGTGAAGTCCGCGTAGGTCGTCAGGTCCTTGCCGTAGGTCTCCGCCTCGGTGTCGAACCACACCGAGTCGGGCCCGGCGACGGCCACCGTGCGGCCGTCCGGGCCGGTGTGCACCCACGGCACGACCCGGCCGTAGGAGAAGCGCATCCGCAGCGCGGAGCGCATCGGCACCCGTCCGCTGACGCCCTCCACGATCCGGATGAGCTGCGGCGCTCCGTCGCGCGGCGGCATGAAATCGATCACCCGGACCGTGCCGCGCGGCGTGTCCCACTCGGATTCGAGTACGAGGGAGTCGCCTCTGTAACGGCGCCGGTCGGCCGGCGGCGGCGTGGCCCCGGACGCATGGGCGGGGCCGATGCGCCAGAAGCCGTGCTCGTCGCTGCCGAGCAGTCCGGCGAAAACGGCATGGGAGTCAAAGCGGGGGAGGCACAGCCAGTCGGCTGTCCCGTCCCGGCAGACGAGGGCGGCGGTCTGCATATCGCCAATCAGTGCGTAATCCTCGATGCGCCCGGCCACGTGCATCTCCAGTCGAACGGCCACGTCGCCCCGAAGGGCTCTCTTGCGGTCAAGCGATCTTCGACGAGCTCTTGTTCCGGGAAGGGGCGGGGTAGTGCCAACGCCGGCCGGCTCGCTGCTGTGTCCGTGCAGGATACGACGCCCAGTTGGTGTGACGCGCGACGGTCGGGACAGGAACCTGAGCCGAATGGGTGGCCTGTGACCTCGCCGCTACGCAGGGGTCCCGCCATCGCTACACAGGGGTCCCCACGCCGCTACGCAGGGCGCATACCGCGCCGCCGAGCGTCGTCGGGAGCGACCGCCCCAGGTCGCTGATACCCTGGTAGCCCGTGGACCGGTGGGAGCAGAACCCCCGAACCGCAGCGACGGCGGCCCCCGGAATTCCGGGTCGGCGCCGATTCGCATTTCACCTCGCGACCACGGGAGCCCCCTCTTGGCCATTGCCGCAAAGCCCACGACGACCAAGCACCTCTTCGTCACCGGGGGTGTCGCCTCCTCGCTCGGCAAGGGCCTCACCGCCTCCAGCCTGGGCGCGCTGCTCAAGGCGCGGGGCCTGCGGGTCACGATGCAGAAGCTCGACCCGTACCTGAACGTCGACCCGGGCACGATGAACCCCTTCCAGCACGGCGAGGTGTTCGTCACCAACGACGGCGCCGAGACGGACCTGGACATCGGCCACTACGAGCGCTTCCTCGACGTCGACCTGGACGGGTCCGCCAACGTCACCACCGGCCAGGTCTACTCCACCGTGATCGCCAAGGAGCGGCGCGGCGAGTACCTGGGCGACACGGTGCAGGTCATCCCGCACATCACCAACGAGATCAAGCACCGCGTCCGGCGGATGGCCACCGACGACGTCGACGTCGTCATCACCGAGGTCGGCGGCACCGTCGGCGACATCGAGTCGCTGCCGTTCCTGGAGGCCGTGCGCCAGACCCGGCACGAGGTCGGCCGCGACAACGTCTTCGTCGTGCACATCTCGCTGCTCCCGTACATCGGCCCGTCCGGCGAGCTCAAGACCAAGCCGACCCAGCACTCGGTGGCCGCCCTGCGCAACATCGGCATCCAGCCGGACGCCATCGTGCTGCGCGCCGACCGCGACGTGCCGACCGCCATCAAGCGCAAGATCTCGCTGATGTGCGACGTCGACGAGGACGCGGTGGTGGCCTGCAAGGACGCGCCGTCGATCTACGACATCCCCAAGGTGCTGCACACCGAGGGCCTGGACGCCTACGTGGTGCGCCGCCTCGACCTGCCGTTCCGCGACGTGGACTGGACCGAGTGGGACGACCTGCTCAAGCGCGTCCACGAGCCGAAGCACGAGGTGAAGGTCGCGCTGGTCGGCAAGTACATCGACCTGCCCGACGCGTACCTCTCGGTCACCGAGGCCATCCGGGCCGGCGGCTTCGCCAACCAGGCCCGCGTGAAGATCAAGTGGGTCACCTCCGACGACTGCACCACCCCGGCCGGGGCCCAGGAGCAGCTCGGCGACTGCGACGCGGTCTGCATCCCCGGCGGCTTCGGCGACCGCGGCGTCAACGGCAAGGTCGGCGCGATCACCTTCGCCCGTGAACGCGGCATCCCGCTGCTCGGCCTCTGCCTGGGGCTCCAGTGCGTGGTCATCGAGGCGGCGCGCAACCTCGCGGGCATCGAGGGCGCCAACTCCACCGAGTTCGACCCGGCCACCGCCAACCCGGTCATCTCCACCATGGCCGAGCAGCTCGACATCGTCGCCGGCGAGGGCGACATGGGCGGCACGATGCGGCTCGGCATGTACCCGGCGAAGCTCGCCGAGGGCTCCATCGTCCGCGAGACCTACGACGACCAGCCGTACGTCGAGGAGCGCCACCGCCACCGCTACGAGGTCAACAACGCCTACCGCGCGGAGCTGGAGAAGAAGGCCGGGCTCCGGTTCTCCGGCACCTCCCCGGACAACAAGCTGGTGGAGTACGTCGAGTACCCGCGCGACGTGCACCCCTACCTGGTCGCCACGCAGGCGCACCCGGAGCTGCGCTCCCGCCCGACCCGCCCGCACCCGCTCTTCGCGGGCCTGGTGAAGGCGGCCGTCAAGCGGCAGCAGGGCTGACCTATACGGTGGACCGGGGTGCGGGCGTTTTGCGGCCCGTGCCCCGGTTCCGTCGTTCAGGAGGACGTACATGGGTATCAAGGACACCGCCGCCGAGTGGCAGGTCACCGCGACCGCGACGCCGTTCGTCGGTAACAAGACCAGTGTCCGCACGGACGAGGTCGTCATGCCGGACGGCGCCGCCGTCACGCGCGACTATCAGGTCCACCCCGGTTCCGTCGCCGTCCTCGCCCTCGACGACGAGCAGCGCGTCCTGGTCCTCAACCAGTACCGGCACCCGGTGCGGCACAAACTCTGGGAGATCCCGGCCGGGCTCCTCGACATCCCCGGCGAGAACCCGCTGCACGCCGCGCAGCGGGAGCTGTACGAGGAGGCCCACGTCAAGGCCGAGGACTGGCGCGTCCTCGCCGACGTCTACACCACGCCGGGCGGCTGCGACGAGGCCGTACGGATCTTCCTCGCCCGCGGCGTCTCCGAGGTGGAGGGCGAGCGCTTCGAGGTCTCCGAGGAGGAGGCCGACATGGAACTCGCCCGCGTCGCGCTCCCCGACCTCATCCGCGGCGTCCTCGCCGGCGACCTCCACAACAACTGCCTGGTGGTGGGCGCGCTTTCGCTCCAGGCCGCGCTGGCGGGCGACGGCCTCGACGCGCTGCGCCCCGCGGACGCGCCGTGGCCGGCCCGTCCGTTCGTCGCGTAGCGGCCGGCATCAGCCCGAGGTGGGCTGATGCGCTGATCCGATTGAGTGATCCCAGGGGTGTGCGCTGCCGGGACGCCGGGGCCGGGTGAACTAGGCTCGTGAAGTTCCCGCTCGCAGCCGCGGCGGGCTCGTACGCGCGAGTGGACGGGAGCGTGGCGCGTGACGGATCAGGCGGTGGGGGAGCACAGGGCCGGGGGGCGTACGGCCGCTGCCACCGCGGCGCCGCCGCGCGCGTTCCACGGGCGGCAGCGCGAGCTGAAGGCGCTGCGGTCGGACATCGGCCGGGCCGGGCTCGACACCATCTCCGGGCGCAAGGCGCCCCGCAGCCGGGTGCTGCTCATCGCGGGCCGCCCCGGCTCCGGCCGCACCGCCCTCGCCGAGGAACTGGCCCGGCGGCTGGCCGGGGACTACCCGGACGGCGTGCTGCGGGCGCGGCTCACCGAACCCGGCGGCGAGCCCGTACCGGTCGAGCGCGCCGCCCGCGAACTGCTCCGCACGCTCGGCGTGGGCCCGGTGCCCGGCGCCGACGAGGACGAGCTGTCCGAGGCGCTGCGGACCGCGCTCGACAAGCGGCGCGTGCTGCTGCTGCTCGACGACGCGGCCAGTGCGGAGCAGGTCGACGCGCTGCTCCCGGATGCCCCGGACTCGCTGCTCGTGGCCGTCGCGCAAGGACCGCTCACCGGCGTCCCGGACGTACGGCCGTGCACCCTGGGCGGGCTCGGCAAGGGCGCGGCCGTGGAGCTGATCGGGCGGTTCGCGGGCTCGACCCGCATCACCTGCGACCCGGTCTCCGCGGATTCCGTCGTGGAGGAGTGCGGCGGCCAGCCCGCCGCCCTGGTCCTGGTCGGCGGCTGGCTGGCGGCCCGCCCCAACGCGTCCGTCGCGGACGTCGTCAAACTGCTGCGGGAGATGCCCGCGGAAGAGGGGCAGGAGAGCGGCGGGCGGCCGCTGGCCCGCGCCTTCCGGCTCGCGTACGAGTCGCTGCCCGCCCCCGCCGCCCGGATACTGCGACTGCTCGCGCTGGCCCCGGCGGGGCTGGCCGACGCCCACACCGCCTCCGCGCTCGCCGGCTGCTCGCTCTCCGCGGCCCAGTCCACGCTGGAGGACTTCGTCGCGCAGGGGCTGCTGCACCCGGCGGACCTGTCCGGTGAGGACGCGGCCGCGTGGCCGCAGTACCAGGTGCCCGGTTCGCTGCACCCGATGCTGCGGGCGCTGCTCGCCGCGCAGGAGCGCCCGGCGGAGGCGGAGCTGGCCCGCGCGCGGATGCTGGAGCGGACCGTACGGCAGCTGCACTCCTGCCGGGCGGTCACCGAGCCCGCGGATTCCGCGGCGCGCAAGAGGCTCGCGGAGGCGCCCCG
>NZ_JBHVHQ010000492.1:0-6421 GCF_042800135.1 Streptomyces sp. NPDC057654
GCCCAGCGTCGTCTACCGTCGGCACGCCTACGACTACGGCGTCATCCACCTCAACGCGAACCCGCTCTTCGACGTGGAGCCGGGTGGCGCGGGGGGCGCGCTCGGCGGCTGACCGGCGCGGCCGGGTCGTACGAACCGTGCGGCCGGACCCGTCGTGCCCGTGGTGGCACCCCTCGGGGCGCGTGTGCGCCCCCTGGGGCGCCCCCGTGCGACCACGGGAGCGCCGCGGCACCGCCCAGGCATGAAATCATGGCCGGGCGGCCAACCGGCGGACTGCCGAGACCGGTTGGCGCCGCGCAGCAGCGTGCAACCGCAAAGGGCCATGGCCTTCAGGGGGAGGAACGATGGCGGACAGCTTCGGGCCCGTGTCCGGTGAGGACGGCGTCGCAGGCGAGAACGGCGTCGAGACCGGCGTCGGCACGGACAGGGGCGGGACCCGTAAGGAGCCCATTCGGGTCCTCGTGGTGGACGACCACGCGCTCTTCCGCCGGGGGTTGGAGATCGTCCTCGCCCAGGAGGAGGACATCCAGGTCATCGGCGAGGCCGGGGACGGGGCGGAGGCCGTGGACAAGGCCGCCGACCTGCTGCCCGACATCGTGCTGATGGATGTGCGGATGCCCAAGCGGGGCGGCATCGAGGCGTGTACCTCCATCAAGGAGGTGGCGCCCAGCGCGAAGATCATCATGCTGACGATCAGCGACGAGGAAGCCGACCTCTACGACGCGATCAAGGCCGGGGCCACCGGCTATCTGCTCAAGGAGATCTCCACCGACGAGGTGGCGACGGCGATCCGGGCCGTCGCGGACGGCCAGTCGCAGATCAGCCCGTCGATGGCGTCGAAACTGCTGACCGAGTTCAAGTCGATGATCCAGCGCACGGACGAGCGGAGACTGGTGCCCGCGCCGCGGCTCACCGACCGGGAGCTGGAGGTGCTCAAGCTCGTCGCCACGGGGATGAACAATCGCGATATCGCGAAGGAGTTGTTCATCAGCGAGAACACCGTGAAGAACCACGTCCGCAACATCCTGGAGAAGCTCCAGCTCCACTCCCGCATGGAGGCCGTGGTCTACGCGATGCGGGAGAAGATTCTGGAGATTCGGTAGGCGGGGATGCTCCTGCCCTGAGGCTCCTGGGCCGCGGGGCGGGCGCTCGTCGTCAGGCGAGGGCCTCGATCAGGGCCTTGGCCAGGGCGGGGTCGTCGCAGCGGTCGACGCGGACCGTGTCGCAGCCCACCCACTCGGCGGCCTCCCGCAGGGCCTGGGCCATGGGGGCGACCGCCTTGCGGCCTGCCAGGGAGACCTGACGGGCCACCAGGGTCGTTCCCTCGCGGGCCGGGTCCACCCGGCCGAGCAGACGGCCGTTCGTCAGCAGCGGCATCGCGAAGTAGCCGTGCACCCGCTTGGGCCGGGGCACGTACGCCTCCAGGCGGTGCGTGAAGTCGAAGATCCGCTCCGTGCGGGGGCGGTCCCAGACGAGGGAGTCGAAGGGCGAGAGCAGCGTCGTGCGGTGCCGGCCGCGCTTCGCCGCGGACTCGTCCGCCAGCGCCGCCGGGTCGGCCCAGGCGGGCTTGGCCCACCCCGCCACCTCGACCGGCACCAGGCCCGTGTCCGCCAGCGCCGCCTCCACCTGGTCGCCCTTGAGACGGTGGTAGTCGGCGAGGTCGGCCCGGGTCGCCACCCCCATCGCGGCCCCGGCCTGGGCGACGAGCCGCCGCACGCACTCGGCGTCGTCCAGCTCGTCGTGGCGCAGCTCGTCCGGGATCGCGCGCTCGGCCAGGTCGTACACGCGCTTCCAGCCCCGCCGCTGGGTGCAGACGACCTCGCCGGTGTCGAGCAGCCACTCCACCGCGATCTTGGTCTCGGACCAGTCGTACCACTCGCCGCCGTTCTTGGCGCCGCCCAACTCCGTGGCAGTCAGGGGGCCTTCCGCCTTGAGCCGGTCCCGTACGGCCGCGCAGGAGCGCTCGGAGTCCTCCATCACATGCCAGCGGTGGCCGCGCGCGAGCCGGGCGCGGCGGCGGAAGGCGAAGTGCGGCCACTCCTCGACGGGCAGGATGCACGCGGCGTGCGACCAGTACTCGAAACTGCGCCCGTTCGACCAGTAGGCGGACTCCACGGACGTACGGCCCACCGCGCCCAGGCGCGCGTACGGCACCAGCTCGTGGGAGCGGGCCAGCACCGAGATGGTGTCCAGCTGCACCGCGCCCAGGTGCCGCAGCACCCCGCGCACCCCCGCCCGCCGGTCCGGCGCGCCCAGCAGGCCCTGCGCCCGCAGCGCCATGCGCCGCGCCTCGTCGGCGGAGAGCGTCACTTCGGGCGTACGGGCTGCGGGCGTACGGGCCGCGGGGGCGCGGTCCTTCGAGGCGGTGGTCGTCATGCCGATCACACTAGGGGCGGGCACTGACAATCGGCCGGGCGGTCGGCCGGGGGCTGGGGGCGGTTCGGGAACGGGGAGGTCAGCCGCGGTCCGGGTACGGGAGGTACGGCGTCTCCGTCGGGCGGCCGAGGTCCGAGGGGAGCAGGGACGCGACCCACTCGTCCCGCCGGGTCCCCGCGTAGACGCTCTTCGAGCGCATGGTGCCCTCCATCTGGAAACCTGCCTTGAGGGCGACCGCGCGGGAGCCTTCGTTGCCGGCCTCCGCGTGCCACTCCAGGCGCTCGACGCCGAGGTCCGCGAAGGCCCAGCGGACCACTTCGCGCACCGCCTCGACGGTGTAGCCGCGGCCGCGCTGCTCCTTGGCGGTCCAATAGCCGATCTCGGCCTGGTGCTCGGGTGCGGCCAGCTGCGCGAGCCGCACCAGGCACACGACCCCCACCAGGGCGCCGTCGCCCGCAGCGAATGTGCCGAAGGTGTAGAGGGAGTCGTCCTGCCAGCCGGTCGGCACGGTGCGTCCGACGTAGTTCTCGGCGTCCTCGCTCGTGTATGGAGAAGGGACGCTGGACCAGCGCGAGATCTCCGGGTCCTGGCAGGCGGCGTGCACGGCCTCGGCGTCGGCATCGGTCAGGGGGCGCAGTATCAGGCGGTCGGTGGTGAGGGTCACGGGTTCCATGCGCGCAGTCTCCGCTGTCGCCGCCGTCCGGCGCGAGCGGATTCCCCGCGGCGGAGCGGCAGGCGCTGCCGCCGCTGTGCCCGTACGCCCGCCGTGCCCGTACGCCCGTGGTCCTGTCCCCCGCCCCGCCGGGACCCCGCCGGACCCCGCGACAGCCGTGCTCACGGCACCTTCGGGCAGCGCTGTTCGTTGCACGAGAGGGTGACAGCGGGTCTTCGCGGCGACGGACCTCCCGGCGCGGCGGGGTCCTCGCTTACGATGGCCGTTGCGGTGGGGCCTGCCCCCTTGAAAAAATGCCGCGCCAGCGCACCTGACCGTGCCAGGCCCGACCGGCAAGGAGCCAGCCTACGTGTCCGTCTTCAACAAGCTCATGCGTGCAGGCGAAGGCAAGATCCTGCGCAAGCTGCACCGCATCGCGGACCAGGTCAATTCCATCGAAGAGGATTTCCTGAACCTCTCCGACGCCGAGCTGCGCGCCCTGACCGACGAGTACAAGCAGCGTTACGCCGACGGCGAGAGCCTCGACGATCTGATGCCCGAGGCGTTCGCCACCGTCCGCGAGGCCGCCAAGCGCGTGCTCGGACAGCGCCACTACGACGTACAGCTGATGGGCGGCGCGGCCCTGCACCTCGGGTACGTGGCCGAGATGCGCACCGGTGAGGGCAAGACCCTCGTCGGCACGCTGCCCGCCTACCTCAACGCGCTGTCCGGCAAGGGCGTCCACCTGATCACGGTCAACGACTACCTCGCCGAGCGCGACTCGGAGTGGATGGGCCGGGTGCACAAGTTCCTCGGCCTGGAGGTCGGCTGCATCCTCGCCAACATGACGCCGGCGCAGCGCCGCGATATGTACAACCGGGACATCACGTACGGCACCAACAACGAGTTCGGCTTCGACTACCTGCGCGACAACATGGCGTGGGCCAAGGACGAACTGGTCCAGCGGGGCCACAATTTCGCGATCGTCGACGAGGTCGACTCGATCCTCGTGGACGAGGCCCGTACGCCGCTGATCATCTCCGGCCCCGCCGACCAGGCCACCAAGTGGTACGGCGACTTCGCCAAGCTGGTCACCCGGCTCACCAAGGGGGAGGCCGCCAACCCCCAGAAGGGCGTCGAGGAGACCGGGGACTACGAGGTCGACGAGAAGAAGCGCACCGTCGGCATCCACGAGTCCGGCGTCTCCAAGGTCGAGGACTGGCTGGGCATCGACAACCTCTACGAGTCGGTGAACACCCCGCTCGTCGGCTACCTCAACAACGCCATCAAGGCCAAGGAGCTCTTCAAGAAGGACAAGGACTACGTCGTCATGGACGGCGAAGTCATGATCGTCGACGAGCACACCGGCCGTATCCTCGCCGGCCGCCGCTACAACGAGGGCATGCACCAGGCGATCGAGGCGAAGGAAGGGGTGGACATCAAGGACGAGAACCAGACGCTCGCCACGATCACCCTCCAGAACTTCTTCCGCCTCTACGAGCGCCACGACCACAGCGGCAAGAAGGTTCCGGGCCTCTCCGGCATGACCGGTACGGCCATGACCGAGGCCGCCGAGTTCCACCAGATCTACAAGCTCGGCGTCGTGCCCATCCCCACCAACCGGGACCTCGCGCGCATCGACCAGTCCGACCTGATCTACCGCACCGAGGTGGCGAAGTTCGCGGCCGTGGTCGAGGACATCGCCGAGAAGCACGAGAAGGGCCAGCCGATCCTGGTCGGCACCACCTCCGTCGAGAAGTCCGAGTACCTCTCGCAGCAGCTCGCCAAGCGCGGCGTGCCGCACGAGGTGCTCAACGCCAAGCAGCACGACCGGGAGGCGTCGATCGTCGCCCAGGCCGGCCGCAAGGGCTCCGTCACCGTCGCCACGAACATGGCCGGCCGCGGTACGGACATCAAGCTCGGCGGCAACCCCGACGACCTCGCCGAGGCCGAGCTGCGCCAGGTCGGCCTGGACCCCGTGGACAACGCCGAGGAGTGGGCCGCCGCGCTGCCCGCCGCCCTGGAGAAGGCCGAGGCCGCGGTCAAGGCGGAGTTCGAGGAGGTCAAGGAGCTCGGCGGGCTGTATGTGCTGGGCACCGAGCGGCACGAGTCGCGCCGTATCGACAACCAGCTGCGCGGCCGTTCCGGCCGTCAGGGCGACCCCGGCGAGTCCCGCTTCTACCTGTCGCTCGGCGACGACCTGATGCGCCTGTTCAAGGCCGCGATGGTCGAGCGCGTGATGGCCATGGCCAACGTCCCGGACGACGTGCCGATCGAGAACAAGATGGTCACCCGCGCCATCGCCTCCGCGCAGTCCCAGGTCGAGCAGCAGAACTTCGAGACCCGTAAGAACGTCCTGAAGTACGACGAGGTCCTCAACCGCCAGCGCGAGGTCATCTACGGCGAGCGCCGCCGCGTTCTGGAGGGCGAGGACCTGCACGAGCAGGTCAAGCACTTCATGGACGACACCATCGAGGCGTACGTCCAGGCGGAGACCGTCGAGGGCTTCGCCGAGGAGTGGGACCTCGACCGGCTGTGGAGCGCGTTCAAGCAGCTCTACCCGGTGAAGGTCACGGTGGAGGAGCTGGAGGAGGCGGCCGGGGACCGTGCGGGCATCACCGCCGACTTCATCACCGAGTCCATCAGCGACGACATCTACGCCCAGTACGAGGCGCGCGAGGAGGAGCTGGGCTCCGACATCATGCGCGAGCTGGAGCGCCGCGTCGTGCTGTCCGTACTGGACCGCAAGTGGCGCGAGCACCTCTACGAGATGGACTACCTCCAGGAGGGCATCGGCCTGCGCGCCATGGCCCAGAAGGACCCGCTGGTCGAGTACCAGCGCGAGGGCTTCGACATGTTCAACGCCATGATGGACGGCATCAAGGAGGAGTCCGTCGGCTATCTGTTCAACCTGGAGGTCCAGGTCGAGCAGCAGGTCGAGGAGGTCCCGGTCGAGGACGCGCAGGAGCCGACGTCGCTGGAGAAGGACGTCCAGGACGCGGTTCCGGCGGGGCAGCGGCCCGAGATCCACGCCAAGGGGCTCGACGCGCCGCAGCGCCCGGACCGGCTGCACTTCTCCGCCCCGACCGTGGACGGCGAGGGCGGCGTCGTGGAGGGCGACTTCACCAATTCGGACGCCCCGGCCCGGTCCGAGTCGGACGGTCTGACGCGCGCCGAGCGCCGCAAGGCCCCGCTGCGTTCGGAAGCCGAACTCACCCGCCACATGGAGGAGTTGCTCGGCCGCAACACCTCGACGCGGCAGGCGCTCAGCTTTCTCGGGTCCGGCTGCTACCAGCACCATGTACCTGCGGTCGTGGACGAGGTGGTCAACCGCAGCGAGTTCCTCACGGCGTACGCGGGCGAGCCCTACGAGGACCACGGCCGCTTCCAGGC